>JAWWPV010000125.1:0-14264 GCA_033854775.1 Trebonia sp. | reverse complement strand
GTCGCCCTGTTCGATCCCGAGGGCGGTTACGTGCGCAGCGAGCAGGCCGTGTTCTCGGCTCTGCAGCTGGCCCAGCGCCGCGGAGCCTCGTTCCTGGGCAACCGGAAGGTCATGGCCCTGGAACGGCATCGTGACCGGTGGTCGGTCCGCACTGATCAGGAAGAGGTGCGCGCTTCGCGGGTGCTGGTGGCCACCGGCACAGGCGCCGGGCGGCTGTGCGCCGCGCTGGGAACGCACCTGGCCGTGCTCCCTCAGGTGCTCACCTGGTTTCCCGTCGCGGACCATGCTCTGCTGCGACGCCAGCAGGAGCAGGTCTTCATCCGCAGCTCACGTGATGCTCAGTTCTACGGTTTTCCCAGCGCGGACGGATGGACCGTCAAGGTGGCGGCCAGCATCTATCTCGACGAGGTCGCCTCGACGGCGCGCCCGCTTACCTGGGATCCCCGCCACCTCGACACGGTGCGATCCTGGGTGGGCACCTTCCTGCCCGCCCTCGATCCCCGGCCGGTCAAGGCGGTCCTGTGCGCTGACGGGTACACGGTCGACGAGACGGGCGTGCTCGGCTTCGTGCCAGGCATGGACGGAGTGGTCGTCGCCGTCGGCTTTTCTGGTCACGGGTTCAAGATGGCCTCTTCGCTCGGAGCCGTCGCCGCCGACCTGATCTCGGAGGGAACGACCACCACGGATGTCAGCTTCATGGACCCTGCGCGCTTCCTGCCACCGCAGCACAGTGTCGCGGATATTCCCCTGAACGGCGCGGCATCCGGCCCGGAGCTCTCGTGACCAGCGCCGCTTCCTACGCGCTCGGTGATCTCCTGGCCCGGCCGGGGTCGCAGGTCCGCGGCAACTGCCTCGTCAGCCTCGGGACGAGCACCGTCTCGCTGCCGGTCGCCATCACTCACGGAAGCGCGCCCGGCCCGGTACTTGCCGTCACGGCCGGAATCCACGGCGCGGAATACGTCCCCATCGTGGCGGTCCGGCAGTTCATCCGCGATCTCAACCCCACGCAGATGCGGGGAACGATCGTCGCGTGCCTGCAGTCCAGCCCGGCTGCCTTCCAGGAAAGGTCGGCCTTCGTCAACCCCCTCGACGGACAGAACCTCAACCGGTGCTTCCCGGGACACCCTGGAGGCGGCCCGACAGCGCGACTGGCCGCCTGGCTCTGGGAGAACCTGCTAGCCCGCGCCGACTACTACATCGACTGTCATTGCGGCGACCTTCCCGAGACGCTTGACCCCTTCACCAGTGCCAGCCCCGGACCGGACGGGGTCGTCAGCGAGCGGTCGCGTGCCCTGGCGGACTGCTTCGACGTCGCACGGCTCATCGTGAACCACACGGCGGGATCCACCATCCGCGAGGCCGCTCTCGCCGGGATCCCCGCCGCCCTGGTCGAGGTCGGCGGCGAAGGCCGCTGGTCACAGGAGGAGGCAGATATCCAGCGCCGGGGCTTGCACCGGGTCGCGGCCCTGGCCGGCATACTGCCGGCCGAAGAGGGCCCCCGGCCGCACCTGCCCATCTTCGAGGACGCGGCCGACGTGCTCAGCGACCGTCCCGGCCTCTGGTTCCCCGAGGTCGCTGTCGGAACATTCGTGGCCAGGGGAACACGCCTGGGCCGTCTCGAGGACGCCTTCGGGGCAGCAGTCCAGGAGATCCTGGCGCCCGCAACCGGCGTCCTGTCCTACGGAATGAGCAGCCTGGCCGCGGCCGAGGGTGACCTGCTGGCTTCCATAGCGCGGCCTGTGCCCGGCACCTGAGCCGGTTTGGCGCGGCATGAGCCGGCCTCGGGCGGCCTGCGCCGCGGCACCCCTGCCCGGTTGCGGACAGGCTGCCGCCAGCCAGTAAACAAATCCCGGGCATGCCAGGACGGCATCAGCAGCGCGGCCAGCCGCCGCCATGCCCGGTGATCAACGTCGGCCGGTGGCTGCGCCGGGCGGCGCACCTGCCTCCCGGCCGGCACGCTCCCCGGCGGGAATCACGATCTCCCGGCCACACAGCTGATCCGGCTCACCGGTCCGGACATGGGGAGGCGAACGGTGAGCAGGCACGGCGGCCTCCTTGGTATCACGCCGAGCAGGGTCGCTATGAGTGCGCGGTCTGCCCAGTTCAGCTTCGGGCGGCGCGGCTGCCGCCGCTGCAGGATGGCGAGCTGATGGCGCAGGATCAAGATCTCCGCGGTCTTCCACGCCTCCTCGCGGTGGGACAGCCGCAGCCACGCGGCGACCCGCGTGACCAGGAGGAACACGAACCACAGGCACATAATTGTTGATCTTCACGGCGGATGGCCGGGAGAGCAACTTTGCTGGTCAGGGCGGCGGACGGGATTCTCGGCACGCACAGGGTGTCCACCGAAGCGGGTACGGTCCATATGTGCGCGGGAACGTCACATAAGACGCCGCCGAACCCCCCGACCGGAGTCCGCAGGGGCTCGCAGATGACGGCATCGCGCATGGGGTGTCCCCTGTCGGTGCCTCAGAGCCGTTCGATGATGGTGGCGTTTGCCATACCGCCCGCTTCACACATCGTCTGCAACCCGTATCGTCCGCTGGTGCTCTCGAGGTGGTTGACAAGGCTGGTGAGCAGTCGGGTCCCGGACGAGCCGAGGGCGTGGCCGAGAGAGATCGCGCCGCCTAGTGGGTTGAGCCTGGTGAGATCGGCGGAGAGTTCGTGGGCCCACGCCAGAGGTACGGGGGCGAAGGCTTCGTTGACTTCGTAGGCATCGATGTCGTCGAGGCTCAGCCCGGCGCGATCAAGCACGCGCCGGGTCGCCGGGATGGGGCCGGTAAGCATCAGCAACGGGTCGTCGCCGACCACGGAGAACGCGTGAAACCTGGCGCGGGGTCTCAGGCCCAGTTCGTCCGCGCGCTGCTCGCTGGTGATGAGCACCGCTGAGGCGCCGTCGGTAAGTGGGGAGGAGTTGCCTGGGGTGATCACCCACTCCAGGTCAGGGAATCGTATCGCCATCTCGTAGGTGCGAAACGACGGAGCGAGGTGCGCGAGACCGTCGGTCGTGGTCGAGGCGCGGACGGTCTCATCGACCGTGTGCTGCCGGCCCGTCATGCCTTCGTCGTGTGGCAGCGGGACGGGGACGATTTCGTTGTCGAATGCGTCGGCTGCGATCGCCGCGGCTGCGCGGCGATGCGATTCGGCTGAGTATGCGTCGATGGTTTGGCGGTCGAGTTTCCAGCGATGCGCGACCAGTTCGGCGGAGACGCCCTGGTTGACCAGACCGTCCCGGTAGCGTCCGGCCAGGCGCTCGCCCTTGCTCGGGGACCGGGCTGAGCCGAGCGGGATCCTGCTCATCGACTCGACGCCGCAGGCGATGACGATGTCGTAGGCGCCGGTGATGACGCCTTGCGCGGCGAAGTGCGCGGCTTGCTGGCTGGATCCGCACTGCCGGTTGATCGACGTGCCAGGCACAGTTACCGGCAGCCCGGCGGCTAGAGCCGCGTTGTGTCCAATGTTGCCGGATTGCTCGCCGACCTGCTGGACGCAGCCAGCGATGACGTCCTCGACCAGCGTCGGGTCGAGATCGACACGGGCGAGTAGCGCCTCGATCGTGCCGGCCAGAAGATCGACAGGGTGTACGCCCGACAGCGCGCCACCCGGCTTACCCTTGCCCACCGGTGTACGGACGGCGTCGACGATGACAGCGGTATTCATAGCGCGCACCGACCAATCGGTGATCTGATCACTGGCGTTGTCCCTCATTCGATTGGGCTTCCGGCACTTCGTGTCGGCAATAGCAAGCCTGGCGCGGCGTTGCGAAGCACGCCATCGGGGAGAACCCGCACGATAGTTCGGCGGAGGCGCAGCTTTGCCCCGCAGCGGCTTCGTGAAGCTTCGGTCAGGGAGGTAGCTGGGGTGGCGCTGCTGAGACGAAGAACTCATAGACAGCGTCGGCTTCGCAGTCCTCGGCGAGCGCCGCCAGGTCCCACATCTCATCGATATCAGTGCCGACGTTCACCAGTAGCTCGATGTGCAGTGGCGAGACCATTTCCGGCGCTCCGAACGGTATCGCTTCTACGTGGTGCCGACCGCGTTGGGTCGCGCGCCAGTGTCGGCAGGTACGTGTGATCCATGGAATGCCAGGTGTCACGCGTCGCTGGCGTGCGTGGCGCTTTCCGTCGCGTCGAGGTAGCTTGCTTCGAGGTCCTCCAAGCGTTGGCGTAGCTCGCTGGTCGGGCCTTGGAGCACGAGCCGACCGCGGTTGAGTACGTAGGCTTGGTCTGCTATTTCGAGCGCGGTATGGACGTGCTGCTCCACGATGAGCACAGCCATACCAGTACGTCCGGCAACGGATCGCAGGGTAGGGAGTAGCTGCTCAACGATCACCGGTGCTAGGCCGTGGCTCATCTCGTCGACCATGAGGAGGCGCGGATCGGAGGTCAGCGCGCAGGCGAGGGCGAGAATCTGTTGTTCCCCGCCGGAGAGCAGCCCGGCTCGTCGTTTCATGATCCGGCGAAGCGCAGGCAGTTGCTCGAGGACCGAATCGATCGATGCGGTGCTCTTGGCGTGATGGCGCAGCCGGAGGTTCTGTTCTGCGGTGAGGTCGTAGAACACGCCTCGCTGCTCGGGGACGAGGGCTACGCCGAGGCGGGCGATCTGGTCGGGCCGCTGGCGCGTTATGGATCTACCGAGGATTGTGATCTGCCCGGCGAGTCTGGGAAGCAGGCCGGTGATCGTGAGAAGGGTGGTGGTCTTGCCGGCGCCGTTGGGGCCGAGCAGGGCCACGATCTCGCCGGCGTTCACGGTCAGGTCCAGGCCGTGGACAGCGGGCAGGGTGCCGTAGCCAGCGACGAGGTTGTCTGCGCGGAGCGCGATGGTCATCGGAGTGGCTCCGATCGGGTGTTGGCCGTGTCGAGGTCGGTACGGTCGCTGCGGCCGAGGTATGCGGCAAGGACCGCCGGATCGTTGCGGATTGCTGACGGTGGTCCCTGGGCGATTACGCGGCCGAAATCGAGCGCGTAGATGACGTCGCAGAGTTCGAGTACCCAGGCGATGTCGTGCTCGACAAGGAGAATGCCGATGGACTTGTTCGCAAAGGTACGCAGCACGCCGCTGAGAGCGCGGGTATCCGCGTGGGAGAGTCCCGCGGCCGGCTCGTCCAGCAGGAGCATGCTGGGTCGGCCAGCGAGTGCGCGGGCGAGGTTGGCGAGCTTGCGCTGGCCGAGTGACAGTTCGGCCGGCGATCTGTCGGCGATGCTACCGAGCCCGAGGCTGTCCAGAATGGAGTCTGGATCCTTATCGGCGGACGTCCGGTTGGGGTGTGCCAGGTCGATGAGCGTGCCGAACGGGCTGGGTTTCTCGGCGGCGAGCAGGAGGTTCTCGCGGACGGTGAGGTCGCCGAACAGTTCGACGGACTGCCATGTGCGGGCGAGTCCGCGGCGGGCCCGTCGGTGTGGTGCCAGATGGTGTAGAGACTGGCCATTGAGTGTGATGCCGCCCGAGTGGGGGACGAAGCCACCGATTGCGTCGATGAGTGTCGTCTTGCCGGCGCCGTTCGCGCCGATAAGTCCCACGATCTGTCCGGCCTGGACCTGCAAGGAGACGTCGTCGACCGCCGTGACTCCCGCGAACCGCACGGTGATGTGGTCGACGGTCAGGACGGGGTGGTGATCAGGTGCGGGAGCAGAAGCGGCGATCCCGGCGGGCGTGATCGCCGCCAGATGAGGGATCGTTGAGGTAGCGACGGCTGGCGCTGCTGCTGCTCGTTGGTGTCGCCGGAGACGGTCACGGAGTGCTTTCAGGTCATGGCTCGCCTTCCCCGCGATGCCTTCGGGGTTGATTATGGTGCTGAAGATGAGCATGATCGCGGCGAAGAGCTGGTATCCGTCGCTAGAGGCTCCGACCAGGTGGTCGGCGAGGACAAAGCCCAGGCCGAGTGGCGCGAACGTGCCAGCCACCAGGGCACCGTTCACGCTCGTGATGCCTCCGAGATACGCGAACATCAGGAGCGACACGCCGACCAAGGTGGTGAAGGACGCCACTGATAGCGACCCCTCGCTGTAGCCGATGAGGCAGCCGCTGAGACCGGCGAAGAATGACGAGAACGCGAACCCCAACAGCTTGGTCCGGACGACGTCGACCCCGACTGCCGCGCTGGCGCGCTCGTTGGAGCGCACCGCGAGGAACCGTCGTCCGGTGGCGCTGCGGGTCAGGTTGCTGACGCTGATTCCGGCGAGGATGAGGACGACGAGGCAGAATATGCCGAACTGGAGTCGAGCGGTGTCGGTTCCGGATCGTACCCCGAGGTCCAGTCCAAACAGACGCGGATCGGGCACGAGGTTTTCGATGCCAACGAGCGCGGTGTTGCCGAATACGAACTGTTCGATGGCGACGGCGGCGGCCAGGGTGACGACGGCTAGCTGAACGCCGCGGATGCGCAGCGCAGGGATGCCCGCGAGCAACCCGAGGACGGTCGCCGCCGCGGTGGCCAGCAGCGGAGCCCAGGGGAACCCTATGTGGGCGTCGGTGGACAGTTTGGAGAGTACGAACCCCGCGGTGCCGGCGAGCACAGCCTGAGCGAATGACACTTGACCGAGAAGCCCGGTGAGTACAACGAACGAGAGCGCCATGATCGCGTAGATCATGCTCGTGATCACGCCGAATCGGTAGCTTCCGGTGGTAAGTAGCAGCGCGGCTACGCCGGCGGCGGAGAGGGCGGTGACATAGACCGGCCTGAATCGTGGGCGGGGCACGGCCGGCAACTTCGATGTGTTCACGATGTCGCGGGTCGGCAATGACCTGCCGAGCACGATGAGCAGGGCGACGACGGCGACGAACGGGATGGCGTATCCAGCTCCGCTGGCAGCCCAGGAAGGCCACCACGTTCGTCCAGACAGGTCGGTGATCTCGGCATTTACTATGCCGAGCGTGAGCCCGGCCGCGACCGTCCATCCAATGGACGTGAGGCGGCCGGCTAGTGCGCAGGCAAGTGCTGGCACGACCAGCAATGTGTAGCTCGTGGCGTCGAGGCCGATCATCGGCGCCGCGAGAACGCTGATGGCGCCGACAATGCACGATGACAGCGCCCAGGCGAGGGCGGCCAGGCGACCGGGCGCGAAGCGTGCCAGGGACACGAAGAACTCGCTCTCGGCGGCTGCACGCATTGCCAACCCGGTGGTGCTCAGCCGGAGCCAGGCTGCGATCAGGACAGTGATGACGATGACGATGACGGCCAGCCAGAGTCGATCGGTGGTAACCGCGACGCCGCCCACGGACATGGAAGACTGCGGGAGGATCGGAGCGACGATCCTCCCGTCGACGCCGAACCTGAGGGCGATGAGGGGCTGGATCGCAATCATGACGCCGGCCGACGCCACTATCTTGGCGAGCATAGGAGCGTTACGCAGTGGTCTAAATATCGTGCCGTAGACGATCAGGCCCAGTACGAGTGCGGTCCCTGTGGCGATTATCAAGGAGGCCGAGACCGGCAATTGGTGGGCCAGGTGGATGCGCGCCGGAATGAACACGACCGGCAGCACAAGGTCACCGCTGGTGCGTAGCCCGGTATAGACGTAGGCGCTCCAGGCGCCAAGTGCGCCGGCGGCGAAGTTGATGACTCCGGTGGCCTTATACATAACGACGATTCCGAGGCCGAGCGCCGCGTACACGGCGCCCGCCCCCAGGCCGATGAAGGCGAAGCCGAGCAGGTTTGTCATTTGCGTGCCGCCGTCGGTGTTAGCTCGCGAGGTTGCTGAGGTCGACGAAGGCGTCACCGATCGGCACCCGCCGTGGACCGTTCGAACTCGGCTCGATACGCAAGAGAAGTTCTTGTGCGCTGCAGACCGAGGGCTCGGACGGCCAGACGTCTTTTCCGCAGTGCAGGTTCGGGCCAAGGTAGCCCGGGACGTCAGATGCACCTTGCAGGGCAGATTTCACCGCTGCCGCGTTGATCGGGTCCTTGATGCCGCGAAGAATCTCGGCCAGTTCCATCCACCCGGAGAAGGTGCGGCTGGCTCCGGGTGAGTTGACGACGTCCTCGTGTCCGATGGCCTTCAGAGCGCTCGTATAGATATCGAGTCGTGACTGGATGTCCTGCGGGGCGTACTGACGCAGGTCGGGTGTCCATACTGCGGTGGAGGCGGCAGTGGGCGGGGCGTTGTTGCCAAGCACCTTGAGGTAGTCGGAGCATGGCCCGTCGGTCGTGCCCTTGAAGTTGGCCGCGTGCAAGGCCTGCAGGACGTTCGTGCAGCCATCTTCGGACAGATCCAGAAGGAAGCCGTTCGGTTTGTCCGCCAGTGCCGATGCGATGACAGAAGTCCAGTCGGTGTTGGTGGCGGGAACTTGGAGTTCGCTGATCTCCATGCCAAGCCGGGGCGCCACGGTCTTGGCGATGCCGAATGCCGCCGTTGCTCCGGCCCCGAGTCCTGAGAGGTCGATCAAGGTAGTTTTCGTGGCGCCGGCCTCCTTGAGTGCCTGGGCGAGGGAGGCGACGTCGGGTCCGTTCCCGCCGTGGAGCACGTAGGAGTCCGGGTTGGTCAGTTGCGTCGACGTGCCAACAGTTCCGACGACTGGTATGCCCGCGCTCTGCAGCACAGGCAGCGAGGAGTCGATGCCGACGTCAACTCCCATGAAGTCGAGGGCCGCGTGGTCATCGATGAGCTTGTTGGCACAGTTGATTGACGATTCGGGCGAGCCGTCGACGTAACAAAAGACCGGTTTGATTTGTGTGCCGTTGATACCGCCGTGGGCGTTGATGTAGTTGATCGCGGCCTGCCCGCCGTAGCGCCATTCGGGCAAGCTGTTCCCGGACGATTCGGTGTTGGTGTAGCCGACCGTGATGGTCTTGGTCGAGTCGCCGACCGAGCTGGTCGACGAGCCACTGGCGGGCGAGCCGCTTGATGAGCATCCGCTCACAAGCGCAGTGATCAGCAGCGCGGTTGCCGCGACAGCTAGACCTGTGCGGCGGCTGGGTGATGCATTCTGGTACATGAGGCCTCCTTGGCTCAATGGCAACCGTCGACTCAGCTCAGGCTGATGGGGGCGAAAGGACTTCGCTCACGATGGGAGGCGACCGGCTTCCGGCCAGGCCTTCCAGAGGTCACCTCGTCGACGGGTCGCCGAGGTGCTGCCTTGAAGTCAGCCCCGGTAGGTCGGATAGGCGATCGCAGGTGAAGCTGGTCGTGGCCATCAGGCGCTGCGCGTGGTTGCGACCAGGGATGCGAAGGGAGCGGGTTCGCCGATCGCGCAGCCCAGGCACTCGTGTGCCATGCCGAGGCCGAGTTCGCGGACGAACAGCTCACGCCACGGCTGGATAAGCAGCGAGCGGGTCAGTCGTCGCTGAACGCGGCTCTTGGTCATGAACACTTCTCGGGCGAGCTGCCAAGCACGCTCCAGCAGCTGGTCGGCGGGGAGGATCTCGGCGACAACGCCGAGGAGCAGAGCTTCCGCGGCGTCGATCCGCTCGCCGGTGTAGAGGAAGTAGCGGCCACGGTTCATGCCGAGCAGCTCGCGGAAGATGATGTGCACGCCGTCCCCAGGGACGATGCCGCCCCGATTCCAGTGTCCGTCGGAGATCGTCGTGGTCTCGCTGCAGATGACGATGTCGTTGACGAGCGCGAGCTCAGGATGCGTCGTAATGGGCCCGTTGATCGCGCAGATCACCGGAACGCTCAGGGACAGCAGCGACAGCGGCTCCCGCGTCTGGTCCCGGTAGGTCATGTCATACCCGACACGCTCGTTGTCCCAGCGGACACCGGCCACGCCGTGACGCACAAAGTTGCCGAAGTCGGTCGCAGCGTTGAAGCTGGCACCCGTCCCCGTGATGATCACGACCTCGTTGTCCTCGTCGTGGTCGATGAACTGGAACAAGGGGACGAGCATGCGGTGCACCTCACCGCCCCAGCGCAGCGGGCCGCCGTCGGTGTGCATCCGGACTTCCAGGATGCCGTCCTCACGGCGCAGTGCGAAAAACTGGTCGAACTTAGGCCGGTAGTCGTCGAGGTAGGTCCGGTACAGACCCTCGGCACTGGGGGCTTCTGACATGCGAGTCGCTCCTCGATTGGCCCGTTGCGATAGTGGTGCCTACCGTGGTGGCGTGGCCCGTCCGGGGCAATGAGGGGCGACCCCCGATATAACCGGGGAGCGCCGGGAAGGGTTAGAACGCGAGCAGCCCGGCGTCGAGGGCGCGGGTCAGGCTAAGACGATTGGGGCACCTGGTCTTCTGGTAGATCCGGCTCAGGTGGGTTTCCACCGTCTTGACGCTGAGGAACACAGTGGTGGCGATCTCGCGGTTGCTGTGGCCCAGTTGCACGAGCCGCGCGATCTCGGTTTCGATCTCGGTAAGCGATGTGCTGGCGTGGGCGCGCTCGCGGGGGATCTTCAGGCCGCGGCGGCGGATCTCGACGACAGCGCGTCGCCGCCAGGGTATGGCACCAAGGTTCTGGAAAATCCGTGCCGCCGCCGTCAGGTTCGTCGCCGAATCGACGTCGTGCATGCCCAGCACTAGCCGCGCCCGTCCAGAAAGCAGCGCGAGTCGATGCTCGTCGGCGACTGCAAGCGCGATACGCAGAGCGTCCACGTCGCCGGTTGCATGGCCGTATGCGAGATGCACGGCCACATTGGTGGGGTGACCGAGCATCTCCACTCGCCCGGCCGCGAGATCGGCAACCAGCTCGGCGGCGCGTTGCAGTCGGCCGGACTCGATTTCGACCTCGGCCAACCGGCTGATCAGCCGGGGCGACAGCCAGAGGGGCATGTCGGGGCGGTCGAGCTGCCGCTCGAGACGGGCGCGGGCGGCTGCCAGGTCGCCGGTCAGCATGTCCAGGCCGGCGTGAGCCCAGGTCTGCACTGCGGCACCGTGCCGGTTTTCGGAGAGGGGGTCGTGGGCGGCCGCGCGCGCGGCCGACCAGTCGCCCCGGTTGGCGAGCATGTCAACCTTGAGCGCCCGTAGGGTGTCGCGGTGCATGAACGAGCCCGTAGTGCTGAGTTCGTTCTCGATCGAATCGATGATTGCGAGCGCCGAGGACCATTCCCCGAGGTGTGACGCGTTGTACGCCTGAGCTACGGCAAGATCATCTCGATACCGCGTCCAGCCCACACGAGCGAAGAGTTGCTGCGCCCGCGCGATGGACTCCGCCGCGGCGGAAGTCTCGCCTGCGGCCGTCTGGGTGTAGGAAATCACCGCATATGCGGCGAGCTGGGCGGTGATTGGTGCGTGCTTGGCGAGCTCTTCCATGCGATGCCACAGCGTACTCAGCTCCGTGAAGCTGGGTTGCAAGGCCCGCATCAGAGCCAGATAGGCGAGTGCGTGAAGCCGTTCGGTGATCGGCGCCGATTCCAGACGGCCTTCGACCGTGGCGGCGTCGTCGAGAGCGTCTTGCAGGCGGTTGGCGACGATGTGCGCGTGGGCTGCCTTCGCTACCAGCCGAAGTCCTGCCTGACCGCGGGCAAGTTCGGCATCGATCAAGGTCGCGGCGTCGTCCATCGCACCGACCAGGACGAGCGCGTCGACGACGAGAGCCGCGAGCTGATTGCGCGCGTCGCTGTTCGCGAGCCCGGGTAGCGCCTTCTTGCCGACCTCGATCGCGTCGCGAGGCCGGCCGGTCAGCAACAGGGCGCGCGCGAGACGCGCGGCGATCGCCGGCCGTCGCGGATGCTCGCCCGGCGTAATAGCAAGCGCCTGCTCGAACCAGGGGATTGCCGAGCGTGGTGCCGCAGCGCAGGCTACATCCGCTGCCCGGGAAAGTATGGATATCGCGCGCTCGTCACCAGGTTCTGCGATAGGACGGACATGCCGGGCGATTTCGAGGTCCAGCGTCGGTGAGTCGGCCAGCTTGGCCAGTTGCTCGACGGCAATGCGGTGCCACCGCGCCCGCTCCGCCGGGCCAATCTCCGCATACAGCGCGTCACGTATGAGTTGGTGCCCGACCCGGAAGCCGCCATCGGCGTCGATCTGCAGGACACCGCGGCCTACCAGCGCGTCGAATGCAACGTCGGCGCGGGCGGCAGGGAGGTCGGCGAGTTCGGCAGCTAGCGGGATGCGGGCGACACTGACGACGCCCAACAGCGCCACCGCTCTGCCGAGGCGGCGGGCGTCCGGCCCGACCCGCAGCATCCGGTCGAGGAAGGTCCGCCTGCGATCGCTGCCGAGCATCGACGTAGCGTCCTCTTCGTGGCACTGGGCCTCGACCGCGTTGAGCAGCGACTGGACGGCAAAGAAGGGGTTGCCGCCACTCTCGCGCTGCACCGTTGCGATCATGTCTTCCCGAGCCGGCTGGTCGAGCACCGCGGTGATGAGTTGACTGATCGCCGCGTCGTCCAGCGGTCCGAGTTCGATCTCGTGCAAGAGGTCGTCGGCGCTGACCCGGTCGAGGAACGCCGTCAACACGGTCCGATCGTTGGGATCGGGGCGGCGCAGGTTAGCCGCCAGGACGAGCGGGTGATGTCCGTGCTGCCGCAAGACGCTGGCGAACAGCACCATGGTGTCATCATCGACGAGTTCGAGGTCGTCGACGACAACCAAGGTTGGCGACGCGTCGGTCACCGCGGCCATGAATCGAAGGGCCGCGGCGTGCACGGCCGCCACCGGTTGGTCGGTGGCGACATCCAGCGCCTCCACCAACCGCTGGGCGAGTTCGGCCTGCAGGGAGGAGTCCTGGCTGTTCGCAAAGTTGCTGACGGCGTGGCGCAATTCCCCGTAGGGCACTGAGCTGCCGAGTTCGTCGGCTCTCACGTCCAGCACGGTCCATCCGCGCCCGGCCAATTCCAATGCCGCCTGGGCGAGCAGGTGTGACTTCCCGATGCCCCCCTCGCCCCGGATCAGGACGATATGGGTGACCGCACCTTCCAGTTCGCCGAGGTGACGCACCGTGGATTCGAGTTCGCGCGCTCGCCCGATCAGAGGCAGCCGTGGTGGCCAGCGCACGGCTAGCTGGACCACCGTCATGGCGCGCATCTCCTTACAGCTCGGCCGCTGGCACAGCCTGTGTGCTATCTCGGGGGTACTCCCGCATGGTGCATCCTGCGGCGTCTGGGCCAGACTCTGAGCGTCGGTACTCGCGCCGCAATGTAACTCGTTCGACACAAACGTAACTCGCTCGACTCAGGGATGAAACCAGTGATCACTGCGCCAATCGCCGCGACGGCCTACGGGACGGTGCGCGGCGTCGTGGAGAACAACCTGGCGGTCTTCCGTGGCGTGCCGTACGCCGCCGCGCCGGTCGGCGGGTTGCGGTACCACCTGCCGGTAGCGCCGGCCTCGTGGAGCGGCGAGCGCGACGCCACGCAGTTCGGCGTTATTGCGCCCCAGTTGGCCGCTCAGGCGGGGGGGCTGTTTGATCTGGGACTGCGGGCCGGTGAAGACTGCCTGACGCTCAACATCTGGACCCCGACGCCAGACCCGGCCGGGCTGCCGGTAATCGTCTGGATCCACGGCGGCGGCTTCCTGTTCGGCGCTGGCGCGAACCCGATCGTCAGTACCGGCTCGTTTGCGCGTGACGGCGTCGTCTTCGTTTCCATCAACTACCGCCTCGGCACGGACGGGTTCCTGTTCGTCAAAGACGATCCCGCCAGCGGGAACTACGGGCTTCTCGATCAGATCGCCGCGCTGCGGTGGGTGCAGGAGAATATCGCAGCATTCGGCGGCGACCCGGCACGAGTCACCGTGGGCGGCCAGTCGGCAGGTGCGACCGCGGTGGCTGCACTGCTGGCGGCGCCCGCCGCGCGTGGCTTGTTCAGTAGAGCCATCGTGCAGAGCGGCTATCCCGACCCGTTGCTGTCCGAGCGGTCCGCGCAGCTCGTGGCACACGAGATATATCTTCGAGCAGGGCTGAGCTACGGCGATCTGGACGGGCTGCGCGGGCTGCGCGAGCGCACGCCGCAGCGGGTGCTGCAGATCCAGATGGAGCTGTTCGCCGAGGTCCTGTCCACCCGCGACTCCGACCGGTTCGAAGCGGACATCGCAGTCAGCGGAAACCCGTTCCAACCGGTCGTCGGTGGGGGTGTGCTGCCGACGCGTCCGGTGCATGCGCTAGCCGCGGAGCCGTCGCCTGTCGAGCTACTCATCGGGTGCAACACTGAGGAGTTCGGGCTGATGTACGGCACCGGCATGCTCTCGCCGGACGTGGACGGCCTCGCCGACGCCTACGAGCGGGCGCTGCCCGGCCGCGGGGCGGAGGTGCTGCGGCTGTACCGCTTGGCCCGCCCGAGCGCCTCGCCCCTGGAGTTGCTCACTGCGCTCGAAAGCGATCGCCTGTACCGGGCCCCGACGACTCTGCTGGCCGACATCCACGCGGGTAACGGCGCAGCCACGTACTTCTACC
>JAWWPV010000124.1:0-4191 GCA_033854775.1 Trebonia sp. | reverse complement strand
AGTTCACCTGGCCGGTCCCGTTCGACCTGCCCGGTTACCACCCGGTCACCAGGCCGCACTCGCGCCAGGTGCGCGAGGCCGCGCGGATGATCATCGAGGCCAAGCGCCCGGTCCTCTACGTCGGCGGCGGCGTGATCAAGGCCGAAGCCGCCAAGGAGCTGAAGGAGCTCGCCGAGCTGACCGGCGCCCCCGTCGTCACCACGCTGATGGCCAGGGGCGCGTTCCCCGACAGCCACCCGCTGCACCTGGGCATGCCCGGCATGCACGGCACGGTCGCCGCGGTCGGCGCGCTACAGCGGGCGGACCTCCTCGTGGCCCTCGGTGCCCGGTTCGACGACCGGGTGACCGGCAAGCTCGACTCCTTCGCGCCCGACGCCCTGATCGTGCACGCGGACATCGACCCGGCGGAGATCTCCAAGAACCGCCGTGCCGACGTGCCGATCGTGGGTGACTGCAAGGAGGTCATCGCCGAGCTGATCGCCGCCGTGACCACCGACCACGAGCACGGCCTCAAAGGCGACTACGCCGAATGGTGGGCGACCCTCGACCAGTGGCGCACGAAGTACCCCCTCGGCTACGACGAGCCGGACGACGGCAGCCTGGCCCCGCAGTACGTGATCGAGCGGATCGGCAAGCTGGCTGGCCCCGAGGCCGTCTACCTGGCCGGCGTCGGGCAGCACCAGATGTGGGCGGCCCAGTTCATCGGCTATGAGAACCCGCGGACCTGGATCAACTCCGGCGGCGCGGGCACCATGGGCTTCGCGGTGCCCGCGGCGATGGGCGCCAAGGTCGGCCTGCCAGAGGCGACCGTGTGGGCGATCGACGGCGACGGCTGCTTCCAGATGACCAACCAGGAGCTGGCCACCTGCACGATCGAGGGCATCGGCGTCAAGATCGCGATCATCAATAACGGCAACCTCGGCATGGTCCGCCAGTGGCAGACGCTGTTCTACAACGAGCGCTACTCCAACACCAACCTGGGTGACCGCAAGACCGAGCTGGCGGGAACCCGCGTCCCTGACTTCGTGAAGCTCGCCGAGGCCTACGGGTGCATCGGCCTGCGCTGCGAGCGCAAGGAGGACGTGGACGCGGTGATCGAGCAGGCGATGGCCATCAATGACCAGCCGGTGGTGATCGACTTCGTGGTCCACAAGGACGCGATGGTCTGGCCGATGGTCGCGGCAGGGACAAGCAACGATGCCATCAAGCACGCCCGCGACATGGCGCCCGAGTGGGAGGCGACAGAGTAATGAGCGAGCTTGCGAGCGAATCGGTAAGTACAGTGTGTCCGCGAATGCGGACTCCGAGCGCCAGCGAGGTGGCCTCATGAGTGAGCAGCACACCCTCTCGGTCCTCGTCGAGAACAAGCCGGGCGTCCTCGTCCGCATCGCCGGCCTGTTCTCCAGGCGCGGCTTCAACATCGAGTCCCTCGCGGTCGGACCGACCGAGCACGAGGAGATCTCCCGGATGACGATCGTGGTGAACTGCGAGGAGCATCCGCTTGAGCAGGTGACCAAGCAGCTCAACAAGCTGATCAACGTCATCAAGATCGTCGAGCTTGAGCCGTCACAAGCGGTGCAGCGCGAGCTCATGCTGATCAAGGTCCGCGCCGACGCCGACAGCCGGTCGAAGGTGCTCGAGACGGTCGACCTCTTCCGCGCGCACATCGTCGACGTGGCACTCGACGCGGTGACGGTCGAGGCGACCGGCAGCCATGACAAGCTAGAGGCACTGGTCCGGGTCCTCGAGCCGTTCGGCATCAAGGAACTGGTCAAGTCCGGCACGATCGCGGTCGGCCGCGGCGGCCGGTCCATCACGGACCGCACGCTGCGCCCGCTAGAGCGCTCCGCCTAAAACAAGAAAATTCAAAAAGAGGATCATCCCGAACGGATGCGGCTGACTCCCGCCGGCCAGCGTATACGTTCTGGCCCCTGGGCCCCCAGGCACGGCTCTATTGGCCCTTTGGCCCCTAGGAGCAGAACCGTATTGGCCCTGGGGACCCTAGGGCCGCGACGTTGCCGGGCCTGGGAGAGCCGGGTGGGCTGGCTAGAGTCAGCGGCAACCGTTCGGGCGAAAGTTCTTGATCTTCAACGACGATGAAAGGGCCATATCCAGTGGCAGAGATCTTCTACGACAACGACGCCGACCTCTCGCTCATCCAGCAGCGGCACGTCGCCGTCCTCGGGTACGGCAGCCAGGGGCACGCGCACGCGCTGTCGCTGCGGGACTCCGGCGTGGACGTCCGGGTCGGCCTCCAGCCCGGGTCGAAGAGCCGCGAGAAGGCGGAAAGCGATGGCCTGCGCGTCCTGACCCCCGCCGAGGCGTGCGAGGAAGCCGACCTGGTGATGGTCCTGATCCCGGACACCCTCCAGCGCCAGGTGTACGCGGAGGCGATCGCGCCGTCGCTCGTCGCGGGCGACGCGCTGTTCTTCGCGCACGGCCTGAACATCCGCTACGGCCTCATCAAGGCCCCGGCCGACGTGGACGTCGTCATGGTCGCCCCCAAGGGCCCCGGTCACCTGGTCCGCCGCCAGTTCAACGAGGGCCGCGGCGTGCCCGCCCTCGTGGCGGTCGAGCAGGACGCCACGGGCAACGCGCTCGCGCTCGGCCTCTCCTACGCCAAGGGCATCGGCGCCACCCGGGCCGGCGTGCTCAAGACAACGTTCACCGAGGAGACGGAGACCGACCTGTTCGGCGAGCAGGCCGTGCTCTGCGGCGGTGTCTCCGAGCTGATCAAGGCCGGGTTCGACACGCTCGTCGGGGCCGGGTACCAGCCGGAGGCGGCGTACTTCGAGTGCATGCACGAGATGAAGCTGATCGTCGACCTCATGTACGAGGGCGGCCTCTCGAAGATGTGGTGGTCGGTGTCCGACACGGCCGAGTTCGGCGGCTACACCCGCGGCCCGCGCCTGATCAACGACGCGACCCGTGCCGAGATGCGCAAGATCCTCGGTGAGATCCAGGACGGCACGTTCACCCGTGAGCTTGTCGAGGAGTTCGACGCGGGCCAGCCGAACTTCCGCAAGCGCCGCGAGGCCGAGCAGGCCGAGCAGATCGAGCAGGTCGGCGCCAAGCTCCGCCCGCTGATGAGCTGGCTCTCGGACGCGGAGGATTAGGGTTTTCCATGTCAAACAGCTTTAAGCTCGCCGTCGTCGGCGGCGACGGCATCGGCCCCGAGGTCACGGCCGAGGCGCTGAAGGTGCTGCGGGCGGCGACGCCCGCGGTCACCTGGGAGACGACCGACTATGACCTGGGCGCGCGCCGCTACCACAAGAGCGGCGAGACGCTACCAGAGACGGTCCTCGCGGAGATCCGGGCGCACGACGCGATCCAACTCGGCGCGATCGGCGACCCGTCGGTGCCGAGCGGCGTCCTTGAGCGCGGGCTGCTGCTGCGGCTGCGCTTCGAGCTTGACCACTACGTCAACCTGCGTCCGGTCCGGCTCTACCCCGGCACCGTGTCGCCGCTGGCGAACGGGTCGCCGGAGACGATCGACATGATCGTCGTCCGGGAGGGCACCGAGGGGCCGTACACCGGGGCGGGCGGCGTGATGCGCCGCGGCACCCCGCAGGAGCTGGCCACCCAGGAGTCCTTCAACACCGCGTTCGGCGTGCAGCGGGTCGCCAGGTACGCGTTCTCGCTCGCTCAGGGGCGGCCGCGGCGCAAGCTGACGCTGGTGCACAAGACCAACGTGCTGACCTTCGCGGGCGACCTGTGGCAGCGCACGGTGAACGCTGTCGCCAAGGAGTTCCCCGAGGTCTCGGTCGAGTACCAGCACGTGGACGCGGCCTCGATGTTCTTCGTCTCGCAGCCGGAGCGGTTCGACGTCATCGTGACCGACAACCTGTTCGGTGACATCCTCACCGACCTGGGCGCGGCGATCGCCGGCGGCATCGGCCTCGCGGCGAGCGGGAACATCAACCCGGAGGGCACGGCCCCGTCGATGTTCGAGCCGGTGCACGGCAGCGCGCCGGACATCGCCGGGCAGTCCAAGGCCGACCCGACCGCGGCGATCCTGTCCGCGGGGATGCTGTGCGCGCACCTTGGCCTGGCCGCGGCGGCGGCGAAGATCGAGCAGGCGGTCTCGGAGGACGTGCTCGCGCGCGCGGGCGGGCCGACGCGGACAACCGTCGAGACCGGTGACGACATCGCCAAGCGAGTAGCCGGCTAGCAGGCGCCAGCCGAGCGCGT
>JAWWPV010000123.1:0-14353 GCA_033854775.1 Trebonia sp. | reverse complement strand
TCCTTCGCGTAGCGGTCGATGATCACCCGGCGGCGGCGCTTCATCGAGGGGGTGAGCTCGCCCGACTGCGCGGTCCACTCGGCGGGCAGCAGCGTGAACCGGCGCACCCGCTCGGGCCTGGACAGGTGCGAGTTCGCCTCCTCGACGCCGCGCTCGACCTCGGCGAGCACCTCGGGGTGCGCCGCGAGGTCGGCGAGCGAGTCGAACGCGATGCCCTGTGCCCGGGCCCAGGCCGGGGTGGTCTCCGGGTCGAGCACGAGGAGCGCGGTCACGTAGTTGCGCCGGTCGCCGATCGCGAGGGCCTGGCCGATCAGCGGGTGGCGCTGGAGCTCGTACTCGACCAGGGCGGGCGAGATGTTCTTCCCGCCTGAGGTGATGATCAGCTCCTTCTTCCTGTCGACGATCTTCAGGAAGCCGTCGGCGTCGAGCTCGCCGATGTCGCCGGTGGCCAGCCAGCCGTCGGCGTCGATCGTCGCCATGGTCAGTTCCGGGTCCTTGTAGTAGCCGCCCATGACGATCGGCCCGCGGACCAGGACCTCGCCGTCGTCGGCGAGGCGCACCTCCACGCCAGGGAACGCCCGGCCGACCGCGCCGGACCGGGCCTGGCCCGGAGAGGCGAAGGTCGCGGCGTTGGACAGCTCGCTCATCCCCCAGCCCTCGGTCAGCGGCACGCCGAGCGCCAGGAAGAACTCGACGATCTCCGGGTCGATCGGCGCCGAGCCGGTCGCCGCGGTCCGGCACTCGTCCAGGCCGATCCTGGTCAGCACCGCCTGCTTGACCCCGTCGGGCAGCGCGCGGACCGCGGCCGGGCTGACGTCGGGCAGCGCGCCGCGCAGCGCGGCGTGCAGCTTCTCCCAGACCCGGGGGATGCCCATCAGGAAGGTCGGGTGGACCTGGGCCGCGATCTCGAACAGGCGGAGGTGGTCGGGGCAGTACGCCAGCGTGGCCGGGTGCGCCATCGGTCCCCAGTGGTCCAGCGTGCGCCCGGTGACGTGTGCCATCGGCAGGTAGGTAACGATCCTGGCCACGCCGTCGGGGCCCACCTGGTCCGCGTACGGGGTCAGCTTGAGTGACGCCTCCTGCTCGTAGCGGACGTTCCGGTGGGTGATCATGACGGCCTTCGAACGCCCCGTGGTGCCCGACGTGTAGATCAGCGTCGCCAGGCTGTCCGGTGTCACCTGGCGCCAGGACGGGTCGAACGCGGCCGGATCGCGGACCGTCTCGGCGTGGCCGAGTTCGAGCAGTTCCGCCCAGGTGAGGAGGCCGTTCTCGGCCGCCCTGGCCACGCTGCCGGGCACGGTCGCGCCGTTGCGTGCGCCGGCGTCGTCATCGCCGAGCACGACCAGCGCGCGCAGGTGCGGGAGCCCGGCCAGGATCGAGTCGAGCACGGGAAGGAACTCACGCTCGAGGATGACCACGGTTGCCTCGCAGTGGCCGATAATGTCGGCCGCCTGGTCCGCGGCGATCGTCGGGTAGATGAACACCGGGACGCCGCGGGCGTGCATCACCGCGTAGTCGGCGATCGTCGCCTCCGACCGGTTGCGCGACCAGATCGCCACGAACTCGCCGGGCCGCAGCCCGGTCGCGGCCAGGCCGCGGGCCGCGTCCCTGACCCGGTCATATACCTGCCGGTAAGTCAGGGTTTGCCACTCACCGTCGGCCAGCCATCGGTGCGCCACGGCGTCTGGCGTCTGCGCCACGGTCTCGGCGTAAGCGGTGAGGAGCGTTGAGCCCGCGATCTCGTCCTCGATCGAGGAGCGGACGGCGGCCACGTCCTCGGGGACACCGGACCAGTCACTTGAGGTCATGGCGATCATTGTTACCCGGTGCACCGCCCGCTGAACAGTCCAGCCGGCCGGTCCGCTTCAAGTCGTGAAATATCCGGCATGCCGGGTGCGGGAGCGCCGGCCTGCCGGATGGCCGGCCGACCCGGTTTCGCCCGTCTCCGGAGTCATGGGGCGCTTCGCTTGGAACAACCACCCGTTCCGCTTACCGATGCTTTTGATCTTGGTTTTTGATCTTGCTTTGATGACATGATTCGCCCGACGGGACCGGTACGGGGAGGTTGTTCCTATGTGGGAACGCGTGGAGAAGCGGGGCATCGAGCGGCGGGGGCTGGTGCAAGGCCCCGGGGAACGGCCGCGCCCCGACCTGCCCGCGGGCACGGAGCTGCTCCCCGCGATCAAGCACATCGTGGTGCTGATGATGGAGAACCACTCCTACGACAACTACCTGGGCATGCTCGCCGGGCGGGGCGACGGGCTGCCCGTTGACGCCTCGGGGAGGCCTACCGCGGTAAACGCGCTGCCGAACGGGCAGCGTGTCGGCGCCTGGCACCTGCCAACCACGGCCCAGGTCGCGGGCAACCCGACACAAGCCTGGCGCGCGAGCCACATCGCCGACGACGGCGGCACCTGCGGCGGATTCGCCACGGCGGTCTGGCAGACCGTGCCGGGCGCGGACCCGGCGGTCCCCATGGGCTACTGGACCGGGGCGGACCTGCCCTTCTATCACGGGCTCGCGGGTGCCTTCCCGGTGGCCGACCGCTGGTTCTGCTCCTGCCTTGGGCCGACGTTCCCGAACCGGCGGTTCCTCATCAGCGGCACCGCGCACGGGCTGATCGACGACCTGCCCTGGGACCTGGTGGACTACCCGGCCGCCGGGACGATCTTCGACGCGCTCGCCCGCCATGACGTCTCCTGGGTGAACTACCACAACGTGCGACCGGCGCTCGTCGTGCTCGGGCGGCTGCTCGGCGGGGCCGGACTCGTGTTCCTCCGGCGGCTCGCGGCCGTCGGGCGGTGGATTCCCGGGGTGACGAGCGCGGTGCGCGGCAACAAGTCGTTCACCGCCGACCTGTACCCGCTCGGGCTGGCCAGCGCCGTGCGGCACCTGCGGACCACGCCGCGGTTCTTCGCCGACGCGGCCGCGGGGACGCTGCCCGCGGTGTCGATCGTGGACCCGGACTTCGGCGCGTACTCGGAAGAGAACCCGCAGGACATCTCCGACGGCGAGTCGTTCGCCGGCGCGGTGATCGACGCGGTCATGCGCGGGCCCGCGTGGGAGTCGACGCTACTGCTGTGGATCTACGACGAGCACGGTGGCTACTACGATCACGTGCCGCCGCCGGCCGCGGTCGCGCCCGACGACGTGCCCGCGCGGAACTGGCAGCTTGCCACGCCGTGGGCGCGGACGCTGCTGCGCGTGCTCGCGCCGAAGGTGCTCGCCCGGCTCGCCAACATCGACGACGGGCCGGTGACCTACGAACGGTACGGGTTCCGGGTTCCCGCGGTGATCGTCTCGCCCTACGCACGGCCGGACTTCGTGCTGCATGACGTCCTCGACCACACCTCGGTGCTTAAGCTCATCGAGGAGAAGTGGAACCTACCACCGCTGACCCGCAGGGACGCCGCCGCCGTTTCCCCGTTGGGCGCGCTTGACCTCGACGCACCGCCCGCGTTCCTGACCCCGCCGGACCTGCCCGCGCCGAAGGCGGGCGCCTTCCGGCCCGCGGCCGCCCAGGGAGGCGGCCGGGAAGGCCGGGAAGGCCGGGTCAGCTCAGGACCCTCTGTTAGCCCAGCAGGAAGTCAGCGCAGCGCTCGCCGATCATGATGCTTGGGGCGTTGGTGTTGCCTGAGGTGACCGCCGGCATGACCGAGGCATCGGCGACGCGGAGGCCGTCGACGCCGTAGACCTTGAGGTCCGCCGGGCTGACCACGGCCATGTTGTCGATGCCCATCTTGCAGGTGCCAACCTGGTGGTGGTACGTGATCAGGTTCCGCATGCCGTACTCGATGAGCTCCTCGTCCGTGCGGACATCCGGTCCCGGGGCGATCTCGCGGGCGCGGAACTCGGTCAGCGCCTTGGCCTCGCCTACCTCGCGGGACAGCCTCAGCGAGGCGAGCAGCGCGCGCACGTCCGCCTTCTCCTCCAGGTAGTGCGGGTCGATCACCGGGTGCTCCGCCGGGTCCGCCGAGCGGAGCCTGAGCCTGCCGCGGCTCAGCGGGCGGATGACGCCGGCCACGATCGCGTAACCGTCGCCGTACTCGGGCTGCGCGTAGCCCTCGACCGGCATCGGGAAGTGCGACATCAGCGGCTGCAGGTCCGGGGCGGTCATGCCCGGGTCGCTCTTAGCGAAGAAGTGCGCCTCCAGGTTGTTGGCCTTGCCCTCGGGGATTTTCCGCGCGGATTCGTACAGGATCGTGGCCAGCGCGTGGTCGTGCAGGTTGGCGCCCACGCCGGCCAGGTCCGCGCGCACATCGATGCCGAGCGGGCGCAGGTCGTCGGCCGGCCCGATGCCGGAAAGCAGCAGGAGCTGGGCCGAGCCGATCACCCCGCCGGAGACGATGACGTCACCGGAGCAGCGCAGCTCGGTCGCCGTCCACGCGGGGAGAGCAGGGTGCGGGGCGGAGTCAGCCGGATCCGTTCTGAATGAGTAGAGGCGGCCGGGGCGGGACAGGCGGACGCCTACCGCACGACCGGTTTCGTCGTAAACCAGGCGGTTGACTTGGGCGCTCGTGATGACGGTAAGCAGCGTGCTGTCCACGATGGGCTCGATGAACGCGGTCCACGCCGACATCCGGCGGCCGCCGGAGACGGTCATGTGCGTCAGGCCGACGCCCATGATGTCGTCGGCGTTCGGGTCGTCGTTCGCTGGGACGCCAACCTCGACCGCCGCCTCGATCATCGCGACCGTCGCCGGGTTGGGCTCCTTGATGTGGGTGACCGGGAGCGGGCCGCCGGCGCCGTGGTACTCGCTCGGGCCGTCCTCGTAGTCCTCGGACTTCTTGAAGTACTCCAGGACGTCCCGGTAAGACCACCCCGGGGCGCCGTTGTAGGCCCAGGCGTCGAAGTCGGCCTTGGCGCCCCGGATGTAGATCATGCCGTTGAGCGCGCTTGACCCGCCGAGCACCTTGCCGCGCGGCCAGAAGAGCGGGGTCTTGAGCGAGTGCTCCTGCGGCTCGGTGTTGTAGGCCCAGTCCTCGGCCGAGTTCCACAGCTCCCAGGAACGGTTGGGCTGGTGGATCGCCGGGTTGTAGTCGGGACCGCCCGCCTCGATCAGCGCGACCCGTCGCCCGGCGTCGACGAGGCGGCGGGCGATCACGCAGCCAGCGGAGCCGGCTCCCACGACGATGTGGTCGAACTCTTCGGCTGACATGCCGCCTCCCGGATCCACGCGCCCTGGCTCGAGCCTGGCGCTAGGCCATATTCTTGATCACATCATCGGAATTTCGCCAGCGATGTCATCTAGGCGGCGACACAGACCTTGCGCCTTGACCTTGTGCGGCAGGTCGAGGGCCGCTACATCGCCACCCGCTTCCCGTCGCCGGCAGCGTTGAGATAAAAAGTGCGCCTGACGCCTCCGTGCCGTGAACACGAAGACGCCAGGCGCTGCGAGCTAGCGGGTGCCCGGCTACACGATGGTGCTGAGGGCGCTGTCGTCGGTGAGGCTGGCGAGCGGCGGGCGCTCGACCAGTTCGTTCAGGTGCTCGTCCATGCGCAGGCCGTCCTCCGTCGCGACGGCGTGCAGGTACGTGTCCGGCTGTTCCCACAGGCCGGCCACCCCGTTGTCGAGGCCGCCGTCGAGACGCTGTCCCAGGCCCTCGCGCGCGGCCACCGTGCGCAGCACGACCGAGGACATCCGGCTGAGGCTGGCGAGCGACTGATGCCTGTTCTGCCTGGTGCCCAGGTCGACCTGGGCCATGGCCGAAAGCCCGACCTGGTCGAACACGTCGATCAGCATGCCGATCTCCACGCCGTAACCGGTGAAGAACGGGACCCGGCTGAGTACCTCGCGCCGGGCGGCGAACTCGCCCGCCAGGGGCTGCACGAAGCCGACGAGCTCCGGGTAGAAGAGGTTGATCAGCGGCTTGGCCATCAGCTCGGTGACCCGGCCGCCGCCGTCGGGCACCTTTTCCTCCCCTTGCTTAAACGGCCGCCGGAAGGCGGCCTTGACGAACTGCAGCTGGGGGTCCGCGAGCAGCGGGCCGAGCGTGCCGTAGACGAAGTGCTCCTCGAAGTCGGCGGTGTCGGCGTCGGCGAACATCACGATGTCCCCGCGCGCTACCGACAGGGCGCGCCACATCGCGTCGCCCTTGCCCTGAGCGGGACCATAGGCCCGCATGAGCTCGTTCTCCGAGTAGACCTCGGCGCCATGGGCACGGGCGATGTCGGCCGTGCCATCTGGTGAGTCCGCGTCGATGACGATGACCTGGTCCAGCAGCCCGGTACGGGCCTGGAGGTCCTCGACGACGGAGAGGATGGTACCGATGGTGCCTGCGACATTGCGGGCCGGGAAGATCAGGGTTGTGGAGGGTCGCTCCGCCCCGTTACCGCCCGATCGCCCGAGGCCTTCGAAGGCCCGGTGGTGATACGAGCGCTGCTCAAACCATTCCCAGACTGTCATGTTCATATAACGAAATCCTGATCCGTTTGGTTGCACCGCGATGGAACTTGTACAAGATTGGGTTCTCCTCCTTTGCCGGGTATGTGGCTCTACCCACGGCAGACAGGAGTATGCGGCCAGTCAGTTAGCCGTAACTCGCAAAGCGTGACGTACCCGGACGTTATTCTGGCGGGTCTAACGACCGACCGTGTCCCGATCTAACGGATGCGCGTGACAAGACCTAACAACGGTCAACAAATCATGCTAATGGCACCTTTCGTTCACCCGGACGACGGCTTGCGGACGACCGCCGCCGATTCGGTGTCCACCGGGACGTCCCCGGCGCGTGGATGCCCGGAGAAAAGGGCGTCCTCCGACAAGGGCGGACTTATGCGTCCAAGAACTGGCATCGCCGCGTTCGTGACAGTTATCGGCGTGGCAGGCAAGACCATGCTCCCTCCAGGATCTGGCTCCGCCGGCAAGCTCGCGATCGCCGATGGCGACTACCCCTACGTCTTTAACAATGACAGCGTTGACGGGAGCTTTGGTGTCACACCCCAGCTGTACCTCAACGAGATCACGCCGTTCGGCCTGCCGCAGGGCGTCATCCCGGTACCGAGCAACGAACTGAACACCAGCTTCTCGTCCAAGTCCGAGGGCGCGCTCAACTTGTCCTCCGACGGTAAGTACGTCACGTTCATCGACTACGTCGCGGCACCGGACACCGTTGACGCCTCCAACGCGAACACGCCTGGCGTCATCGACCCGACCAACCCGGTACCCGGCGCCTATTACCGGGCCGTGGCCTCGCTGTCGGCCAATGGCAAGTGGACCTTTACCGAGACCAACGCCTACAGCGGCAACAACGGGCGCGCGGCGCTCATGGCCAAGGTGAATGGCAAGTACTACTACTACGCCGCGGGCAACGCGGGCAACGGCGCCAACCCGCAGCCGGCCGGCGTCGTTCTCGGCGCTGGCACCCAGATCATCACCCCGTCCAGCCTGCCCGAGTCGGCGCAGAACCCTGGCGCGCCCACTCCGGTCGGCTCCTTCAACGTCACCAAGCTTGGCGACCCGGCAGACAAGGTCGGCAAGGACGACAACTTCCGTGGCCTGACCCTGTACAACAACGTGCTGTACTACACCAAGGGTAGCGGCAGCAACGGCGTCAACACCGTGTACTTCCTCGATACTCGCCTACACCCTCCAGGGCGGGCTGAAGCTCGGCATGCCGTACACCGTGAAGGGCTACCCGGCCGGGACCAACTCGGTGACCAAGCTGCCGTGGGCGCCGGCCACCAAGGCACCTCACCAAGAGCGGCCGGCTCCCGTGCGGGAGCCGGCCGCTTCCGCGCGGGGGGCAGGGACGGGGCGGCCGTCGGCACTGGTGTCGGCACGGGCGGCCTGCTCGTGCGACGCGAGCGCGGCCACCTGCACCCGGGAGCTGTAGCCGAGCTTGGCCAGGATGTGCTCGAGGTGCGCGTCGACGGTCCGCTTGGACACCACGAGGCAGGCCGCGATCTCCCTGTTCGTCAGGCCCTTGGCGACCAGCGCCGCGACTTCGCGCTCGCGCGGCGTCAGCAGCTGCCAGTGGCCCGCGAACGCGGGGTCATCGGGGTCAGCGCCCGCGGCCCCGGCGCGCAGCGTCGCGCCATGCTCCCTGACGATCGCGGGCAGCCGGTACCGCGCCGCGCCGTCGGCGTCCGCCGCGCGCAGCACGATCGACTTGTCCACGAGTCCGACCAGGGTGTCGAGGATCTCGTCCGCGCCGAGCTCATCGCCCGCGCACGCTTCCTCGGCGGCGGCAAGATCGAAGCCATCGGCGAAGACCGACAGCCGGGTCCACAGCAGCCGTTCGGCGGGCGAGCACAGGTCGTAGCTCCAGGTGATGGACGCCTGGAGTGATCGCTGGCGCTCGCCGGCGGCCGTGCGGCCGGACCTGAGCAACCGCAGGTGACCTGGGAGCCTGGTGAGCAGCTCGTCAAGGCCGACGGCGCGCAGCCGGAGCGCCGCGAGCTCGATCGCGAGCGGGATGCCGTCGAGCAGCCGGCAGAGCCGCACGACCTTAGGCAGCGTGCCTTCGGTCACCTGAAACCCGGGCTCCGCCGCCCCCGCCCGGTCGGCGAATAGGCTGACCGCGTCGTCGGCCGCAAGCGGCGGGAGGCGGAAGACCACCTCGCCGGGCAGGTCGAGCGGCTGGCGGCTGGTCACCATGAGCACCGGGCCGTCGCCGCCGCGCAGGATCGCGCCGGCGAGGAGGGCGCAGGCGTCGACCACGTGCTCGCAGGTGTCCAGGATGAGCAGCAGGTGCTGGCCGCTCAGCTGGCCGGCGATCCAGTCGGGCCGCGGCCGGTCCCGCTGCCCTTCTTGGCCGGGCAGGCCGAGAGCGACCGTGACCGCGCGGGCGACGGCGTTCGCGTCCCGCGCGGCGGACAAGTCAGCGAGAAATACCCCGTCGGGGAACGCCCCCGCATAGTCGCCCGCTACCTTGACCGCGAGCCGCGTTTTTCCCATGCCACCAGGTCCGGTCACCGTGACCAGCCTTGACCTGGCCAGCGCGTCCCGGATGGCGGCAGCCTCGTGTGACCGCCCGAAGAACCCCGAGGTCTCCGCGGGCAGCCTTCCCCCGTGCGTTATCAAAGGTGTTCGACCCTTCCCCCGGATTCAGACATTAATACGTTCCAGGGGTGATGTCAGAGAGTTGCGGGAAGCCGGCGTGACGTAACCGATATCCGCTTGGAGGCAAGGGATCGCGCTCACCCCACGGGCATCGGTGGTGCTGGTCAGTCGCGGTGGAATACCTGGAGGCGGACCACGTTGTCACTTTCTGACGCGCCGCCTCTGGGGCCGTCGTCGATCCCACCCGGTTACTGATTGAACTTAACGCTGCTGCCATGCTCTTTGCGCTCTTTGCCTCGCTCCACCGCATCAGGTCCGCCCGTCCGAGCCTTCTTTACATCTCCCGGCTTTCCGCGACCGCGACGTTCGCCTACCTGCTGGCCCTGGCTATCCCCGCGGGAACGTCCCGCCCGGTGCTGGCGCCGCTCACGGCGCTGCTCGTGCTCCAGGCCAGCCTCTTCCAGACCATCCACAGCGCCATCCGCAAGGTGCTCAGCGTGACGGTTGGCGTGCTTGTGGCGGTTGGCGTCGCCGAGTTCATCGGCTTCTCCTGGTGGCAGCTCGCCCTGGTCATCACCGCCGCCCTGAGCATCGGCCGGGTACTGCGGCTCGGTGACGACCTCCTCGAGGTGCCGATCAGCGCGATGCTGATCTTCTCGTCGGTGGGCACGCACGCCGCCGCGACCGGCCGGGTCGTGGACACGCTCGTGGGCGCCGCCGCGGGACTCGGGGGCGGGCTCATCTTCGCGGGCAGGCCTCAGGTGCCGCTCGCCAGGTCGGCGGTCGGCCGCCTGGCGGGGCAGGTCGCGGGACTGCTCGACCGGATGGCGTCCGACCTGGCGGGCACCGCGCAGGAGGGCACCGCGCAGGAGGGCACCGCTCAGGAAAGCGCGGGCGACGACCTGACCGGCGAGGCCGCGCAGTGGCTCACGCAGGCCAGGGCGCTGCGCGATGAGATCGAGCGAGTCGACGACACGCTGCGCGAGGCCGCGGAAAGCGCCAAGCTCAACCCGCGCGCGCTCGTTACCCCCGCTGGCACCGCGCAGGTCACCGAGACGACCGTGGGGATGCGCAGCGGTCTTGAGGCGCTTGAACATGCCGCGTTGACGCTGCGCGGCCTGGCCCGCTCGGTCCTCGACAGCGCCGGGATCGCCACCAAAGAAAGCCCCGTCAGGGACCACTGCACTCGGGTTCGGCTGGCGAGCGTGCTCGCCAAGCTCGGGCAGGCGATCCGCACCTACGGCCGGCTCGTCCAGCTGACGCCGGCGGGCGATGAGTCGCTGGAATCGGAACTCGCCGCGGAACTCGAGGAAGCACACGGGTTGCAGGACGAACTGGCCGAACTGCTCAAGCCCAGGATCGGGGACGGCGGAGAACCGAGCGAGTGGCCGCTTCGCGGGGAAATCCTCACGCACGTGGACCGGCTGCGCACGGGACTGAGCGTCGAGGCCGTCGACGCTCTGGCTCACGTCCAGCGCTCCGCCGCACACCGGCGGCGCGTCCGGGCGCGTCCGGGATCGGAGACGGCCGCACGGCCCACGCTCCGGCCGTCGCGGCTGCGCCCGCGTGGTCAGCTGCTGCGCGGCGCGTCGCGGTCGCGCAGTTCGGCCCAGAGGCCGCGGTAAGCCTTCGCCGCCGCGCTGCTCGGGGCGAAGACCATGACCGGGGCGCGCTCCACCGACATCGTCTCGACGACGGAGAGGGCCGGGATGACCGTCCGCGCCACCTCGTACCGATCGCCGGCGAGCTTCTCCGTGATTTCCCTGTGCAGCTTCTTGCGCCTGTCGACCATCGAGAAGAAGGCCAGGATCTCGGGGCGGTGCCCCTTGAACTCGTCGACGAAGTCCGACAGCTGCTCAAGGGTCCGCACAGAAAGCGTCGTCGGGATCAGCGGCACCACGATGACGTCGGCGGCGTGCAGCACGTTCTCCGAGACCAGCGAGACGGACGGCGGGCAGTCCAGGAAGACCGCGTCGTAATCGGCCGCCAGCGGCGCGAGCAGCTTGGACAGCTTGCGGGCCGGCTTGCCGCCGGGAACGTCGCCGAGTTTCGCCCCGTCCCCCCTAACGCTGCCGACGTCAAGCAGCAGGTCCATGTTCCGGTAGGTGAAGTCCGCCGGGATCAGGTCGAGATTGTCGAAATCTGTTCCCTTGATGGCGTCGTCGAGCGGGCGCCTGCCGCTGATGAGCGCCTTGCCGCCGCCCTTGACCTTCGGCTTGACCCGGAACATGAAGCTCGCCGCGCCCTGCGGGTCCAGATCCCACAGGACGGTGCGCAGCCCGGCTTCGGCCGCCAGGTAGGCCAGGTTGACCGCCGTAGTGGTCTTTCCGACGCCGCCCTTGATGTTGTATGTCGCATAAATCTTCACTTATGCGGTACCTCCCCCGGAGCAGGGCGGCCATCCGGCGCTGCCCGTCTATGTCGGCGAACGCGGCGAACCGGCGCTCGAAGACGGCCCGCGCCGCCCGCTGGCGGGCCGCGAGGCCGGCCGTGACCTCGCCCATCGCGAGCAGGGTCACCGCCGGCGCCTCGCGCGCCGCGAGCATGGCCGCGGCGAGCGCCCTGATCTCCCCGATTTGCACGTCACTGTCCTGGAATTCTCCCAGACAGTCCTGGAGCCGCTTGAGGTCCCCCACCACCATCGCGAAGCCGGCGGGGTCGTACAGGGGGGCGAAGAACTCCAGCGCGTACCGCAGCTCCTTGCAGCGCTTGCGCAGGTCATGCAGGGCCTCGGCGGGCGTGTCGCCGGTGATCGCCGCGCCGCGCCTGGCGACCTTGGCGAAGGCCACCCGGGTTCGCTCCGCGGCAAGCAGGCCGGCGGTCCCCCCTGCGGCTGTATGGATTTGTCCGGAACGAGTTCGGCTGACTCCGGCCGGCACCCCGTGACCTTGCTGAATTTTGTCCAGCCTTGCGCGCCATTCCTGAGTGAGCCCGGTGAACCGCGCCGAGCGCAGGCCACGGGCGAGGGCGCGGAACTCCTTGCGCCGCCGCTGCTCCAGGTAGACGCGGAACGGCTCAAGGTCGTCCGGCTTCGCCGCGGCGAGACCGCGCGCCGTCTCCTCGAAGTCGAGCAGGTGCACGTCAAGGTCCCTGGTCGGCGTCGTCAGGTCGCCGACCCACTTGAACTCGGTGGCGAAGAACGCGAACTGCTCGGGGGCGAGGCCGAGCGCGTCGCCGAAGAGCTTCAGCGCGCTGCGCGTCCGCCGCACGCTGACCCGCAGGTCGTGCAGGAACTCCGTGTCGGTGTCTTTGAGCGTGCCGTCCACGTTCGCCTCGATCGTGTCGAGCAGGCGCAGCAGGATGGCCACCGCCGCCTCAGCGGCGGGCATTTCCGCGGTGATTGCGGCGTCCACCTTGTTCGAGTAATCGCCAGGACGGCGGCCGACGGCGCGCAGCGCGTCGGCGAACGGCGACGCGGTAGCCGGCCTGACGCCGGGGACGGCGGCGATCAGCCGGGCCGCCCGGCGCGCCGGACCCGGGTAACCGCGGACCTCGGCGATCGTCAGCCGAGGCGGGAGCGGGGCCGACCGCGGGTCGGACACGCTCGCCCGCTCGATGAGCAGCCTGGCCACGGTCTTGTCGTCCTCGTTCAGCAGCCGGTACCCGGTGGTCGCGGTGCTGGTGGTGACGATGGGAATGAGCGCGCGGGGCCCGACAACGCCGGCGACGCGGACGCCAACCGGGCCGCCCGCCAGGGAGGCGAGCATATGGGGACGGGACGCTTGCCAGCCCGTGACCAGCTGCGTCGTGGCCTGGCCCGGCTCCGTGCCCGCACCGGACAGCCGAAGCTCGCTGCCGCCGCGCCCTGGGACGTACTCCAGCGCCAGGCCCGCCTTGTGCAGCCGCCAGTCGAAGGTGTCAAGCCAGGTCGCCTGCCGGACGCCGCGCGGCGCGCCCGGGCCACCGCGCTCGGGGACCACGTCGAACTCCGCCGCGAGCGCCGCGAGCACGGCCGACGTAATGTCATCCCATGTTTGCGGGTCGCTGCTGTCGGCAATGAAGCCCGCCAGGCCAGGGGTCATTGCAACTCCTCTCCCGGCAACGCCTCACTCCTTCAGCGATTTAAGCACAAATTCACCCTAAAGTGGTAATTGTGTTCACTGTGTATTAACTTTCCGTTCACCTTTGCGTCCGGCAGGGTTAAGTTTGCCACTTGCCGACGTCGAACGGGTACTCATGAGCTGTCGCGGCGCGAACGTCGGCGGGCCTGATGACCAGCACGTTCACCGACTCGGCCCCGGTCGCCCCGCCGGTTCCCCTGACGGCCCTGATCAGGCGGCGCCGCCACAGCCTGGTTGGAGCCTTCCCGCTGTGCGGCAGCTTTCACCTTTGCTTAGCAGCGTGCGCCACATTTGCCGCGAAACGGGCGTGATCATGGGCGGCTGGTAAGCAAACACGATGATCATGGGCGACTGCTAAGCAAACACTGGCCACGGGCTAGGATCTGGCGCACATCTCGTGAAGGTAACGGTGGTTCGGAGGGTGGCCGGGTGTGATTGCGGGTCATCGGGGTGTGCGGCCCCGGAAGGCCGGCCGGTTCGCCCGTTGTGCCCCGGTTTGCGGGTGCTGCGGGCCGGCTGTTTCCGTGATCGAGGGTCACCGGGGGCGGATATCGCCACTTTTGACCCGCGGTCGCGAAATAGCCCCGTTATGGTCGTCGGTTTGTTCTGTTTTATGGTGGTGAGACGGCGGCCTGAGGGGTGTTCCCCCGCGATGACCCGCGGTCTGGCCCGGACGGCCGGGCGGCCCGCAGGGGATCGGCCCGGCTACGGGCAGGCAGGCAGCGGCGCCCCCGTCAGATCCGGAACGCAGACGGCGGCGAATGCCGGCTTACTTCCAGACAGGTCCATAGCGTCCTCAACGATCCAAGATCTGATCATGGAAATCGCGTTCGCGGACAGAGTCCAGACACTGCCACAGACCCGACGAGTGCCGCGTCAGCCCCCCGAAGGCAGGCCGAAGGCCGTCAGTGTTGAGCGTTTTTATCTCTCAGCGCTGAGGCAGGCGGGGTCGCTGGGAGATTTCCTCGCGGCCTTCCGAAGGAGTGCCGCGAGAAATCTTCCCAGTGGACCCGGCCCCCTGTATTTGGGTTTGACCTTGGTCTTTGACTTCAGGATCTCGAAGTCAAGGTCAGGCGCCGGAAAAGCCGCCGTCTACGTAGATGGTCTGGCCGGTGACGTAGTCGCTGGCCGTTGACGCGAGGAAGACGGCGACGCCGGCGTAGTCCGACGGCTCCCCGTTCCGGCCGGCGTGGGTCCGCGCGGCCAGCGCCGCCAACCGGACCGGATCGGCTGCCACCTCGGCGTTCAGCGGAGTCGGGACGAAACCGGGGCACAGCGAGTTGACGCA
>JAWWPV010000122.1:0-2618 GCA_033854775.1 Trebonia sp. | reverse complement strand
ATCCGGTGCTTTGCCCGGTTTTACGGGGGCGAGGCGGTGGCCTGCGGGGTCCTCGAGCCAGCGCAGGTGCCGAACATCGCGTTCAGTGGGAACCTGGGTGAGCTTGACTTCGATCGCGAGTACCCCGCCGTCTCGCTCGACGACTAGGTCGATCTCGTGGTCATCCCGGTGGGTCCTCAGGTGACTCACGCGGGCTAGCGCGTGCGGCGCGCGGGTCAGCTTGCCTTGCGGTAGCGGTCAAGGATTGCGGCGCGCACCGATGCCGGCTGTACGCCGAGGGCCGTCAGGATCCGCGGTACCGTGCCGTCGTGCGGGATCAGCAGGGCAAGGGTGATGTGCTGGACGCCGATACTGCTGTCGTGCAGCGCGTCCGCCTCGCGTAGCGAGAGCTCCAGGGTCTTCTTGGCGCGTGGCGTGAACGGGATATGGCCGAGGGGAGCCGGTCCCGGCAGAGGCGTGGCGCTGCTGACCGGGCCTGTGGGCTGAGGGGCGTTGCGGCTGGCGTGGCGACGATGCCGGCGGCGCGTCAGCTCGGCCAGCGGCCCCTTCCCCCAGGCCGGCCGCCTATTACGGCTGTCGGCAGGGAGGGCGCGGGTGAGCGCGTCCGGGCCGAACGCCGCCTCGATCCTGGCGCGGACGGCGTCGAGGTCGATGCCGATGGAAGCCAGCGCTTCCTTGTCGAGGCCGCGCAAGGGACCAGCGGTGTGGAGGAGAGCCACCTCAATTCGTTCGGGAGTGACGTTTTGGTCGCGCAGGACCGCGCCGACCGGATCGTCGGCTCCGGCCGCGGCCATCAGCAGGTGCTCGCAGCCGATGTAGCCGTGCCCGAGGCGGCGCGCGTTTGCCTGGGCCTGGGCCAAAACGTGGCGCGCGGTGTCGGTGAAGCGCTCGAGCATCATCGGCTCCCGGTCAGGCGGCCGTACTTGCGGTGGACGGTCTGCTTGGTGACGCCGAGGCGGGTGGCGATGTCCTGCCAGGACCAGCCCAGTTCTCGTGCCTGCTGGACCTGGAGGAGTTCTAGCCGTTCGGCGAGCCCGCGAAGGGCAGCGACCGCGCGCAGGCCGACGTCGGGGTCGGTGCTTGCGGCGCTTTCTGCGATCTGGAGAGTCGGTTCCATGTCCGTCAGCATATGCTGACGGACACGCATCGTCAACATATGCTGACGAATGGCGCGGTCAGCAGCCACTACTTTGCGCGCCGTAGTTATAGGAGACCTGTTACCTCCTGGCCCGCTACCGCAGCCCCGAGCTCACCGCCGGGCTGCTCATCGCGTCATCGCGCTCGCCGCGCTCGCCATCGCCCGCGCAATCGCCCGCGCCCGCCAGCACCGCTACCACCAGGCCCGCCGCCACGCCCGGGTCAGCGCCGCCCACGTGCCGTGACCGGCCGCCCTGAAGCGCGCCGGCTGCCCGTACGATCGGCGGGTGTCCAGGGAGAAACGACTGACGGTCGTCTTGCTGCTCAATCTAGTGCTGGTCGGGGTGCTGGTGCTCACCGGCCTGCTGGCGCATTCGCTAGGGGTCCTGGCGGCGGGCGGCGACTACATCGCCGATGCCGCTGCCATCGGCGTCTCCCTGTTCGCAATCTGGCTGGCGCGCCGACCGCCCGCCCCCGCTCGCCCCGGCGGCCACCCGAACGCCACGAACATCGCGGCCCTGGTCAACGGCGGCTGGCTGCTGGCCTTGAGCATCCTGGTCGTGCTGGCCGCGATCCGGCGCCTGGTATCGGGCGCCCGCCAGGTCGACGGGCTGCCGGTGCTGATCGTCAGCGCCGTCGCGGCCGCGGTGATGCTCGCGGGAGCGCTCATCCTCGCAGGAGACCCCGGCGGCGATGACGGCGACGGCGGGGAGGAAGGGGACCTGAACATGAAGGCCGTCCTGCTCGACACGGCGGCCGACGCAGCCGCCGCCGGCGGTGTCGCGATCAGCGGCGCGGTCATCCTCGCCGTCGGCGGCCTGTACTGGCTGGACCCCGCGGTGGCCCTGATCATCGCGGCGGTCGTCGGCTACCACGCCCTGAGCCTGGTCCGGAAGGTCATCGGTGCGATCAAATCGTCCGGACCGCGGTGACCACCGTGGATGACGCGGCCCGTAAGGCCCTGCTCCGCCGGGGCTTCGCCTTGGAGTACGCCACGCTCTGCTGGAACGTGGCCGGCATCGTCGTGCTGGCCATCGCCGCGATCTCCGCGCGGTCGGTGGCCCTGGCCGGGTTCGGGCTGGACTCGCTCATTGAGATCGGCGCGTCCGCCGTGGTGATCTGGGAGCTGTCCGGCACCGGGGAGGCACGGCAGCGGCGCGCGCTGCGGCTGATCGGCGCCGGGTTCGCCCTGCTCGCCGTCTACTTGCTGGTGCAGTCCACCGTGGTGCTGGTCACGGGCTTCCGCCCGCACCACTCACCGCTGGGGATCGGCTGGACGGCAGTTACGGTGGCGGTGATGCTCGCGCTGGCCGGGGGCAAGGCCGCCACCGGCGCCGGGCTCGGCAACCCGGTGCTCACGGCCGAAGGGCGCGTGACGCTGATCGATGGCCTGCTCGCCGCGGCTGTTTTGGCCGGCCTGGTCCTCAACACCGCACTCGGCTGGTGGCAGGCCGACCCGGCGGCTGGCTACGTGCTCGTGT
>JAWWPV010000121.1:0-29660 GCA_033854775.1 Trebonia sp. | reverse complement strand
GGGAGCCTCCGCTGCCCATGTTGCGGTAGGTCATGGTGGCGACCGCCGTCTCGTTGGCGCCGGGGCCGTTCGCCCAGTCGCTGGACGACAGGGTCTCGGTGGTCGATGTGCCGTCGGTATAGGTGATGGTGACCGGACCGGAGCTCGCGCCGTTCGAGGACGACTCGAGCAGGCCGAGCTTGCTCGCCCCGGCCGTTCCGTTGACCAGCATCGTCTGTCCGGCGGCGAGGATGTTGTCGTTCGCGCAGGACGCGACGTTGGGCCAGGTGAACGTGAGCCCGTCGGCGCTGACGGTGCCGCCCGGCGTCAGCCCGGCCGCCGCCAGGGCCTGCGCCGAGTAGCTGTACCCGTCGCCGTCGTAGTTGGCGCACGAGGTGTTGGTGTCGTCGGAGATGCCGGCATTGCTGTAGTAGTCGGCCGGGTTGGCGGTCGGCGTGATCGCCAGTTCGGCGCTGTCGGACATGTTGCCCGAGTTGCCGACCACGGTCACCGACGCCGGCGTGCCCGCCCAGACGTGATACTGGCCGTTTGTCCCGCTCGGGGCCGGCACGGTGAAGGTGACCGCCGTGTCGCTCCAGCTGTCGACGGTGAAGGTGGCGGTGTTGCCGGGTGAACCCCAGTTCGCCCCGTTGTCGCTGAAGGCCACGTAACCGTTGCCCTGCGAGGCGCCGAAGCCGGAGCCGTTGATCGTCACCTGCTGGCCAGCCTGGGCGCTGGTGGCACTCAGCGAGGTGACGACCGGGCCGGTCATCGCGGTGGCCGACGTGCCGATCGAGAAGATGTGCTCCGTGCCGCCGGAGGTTCCCTTCGGCAAGGTCACGCTGGTCAGCGTCTTGCCCGGGTTGACAGGGATCGCCGCGTAGAACACGTAGGTCTTCACCGGTTCCTGGCCGCCGGGGCATCCCGCACAGTCCCGGTAGGCCGTGGTGGCGGCCACCTGGTTGCCGAATGCCGGTGAGCCTCCGCCACCGCCGAGCGTCCAGTCGCTGAACCCGAGCCAGTACTTGCCGGTGCTGCCGTCGGAGTAGTTCAGCGTGGCGACGCCGGAGGCGTCTCCCTGGGTGGCCGAGCCGAGGAACGCCAGCGTCTGGGTTCCAGACGCGGCGCTTACCGTCACCTGCTGCCCCTCGGGCATGGTGTTGTCCGGGAAGCCGGCCGGCGACCGCGGCCAGGCGAACGTCACGCCGTTCACCGTGACGTTCTGTCCGGCGGTGAGCCCGGCGGCGGCCAGTGCCTCCGTGGAGTAGGCGTTGCCGTCGCCGTCGATGTTCGCCAGCGACGGGTTACTGTCGTCGGCGATGCCGGTGCCGTTGAACGTCGACAGCAGGCTTCCCGGAGTGGCGACCAGGATGGTCTGGTTCAGCGACTGGGTGGCGCCGGTGCTTTCCGTTGTCAGCGTGACGGGTGCGGAGTAGAAGTTCTGCGTGGTATTCGCGCCCGCCGCCACGGTCAGCTTGGTGGTTCCCGTGCCGCGCGGCGGGACCTCGATCGTGGCCGAACCCGGCGTGATCGTGACCCCGGAGGGCGCCGTGATGCTCACCTTCACCTTCTGCGGGCTGCTGGTGGCGTTGTCGGCGCCGACCGTGATCGTGCTGGAGTTACCAGGGGCGACCGTCGGGGTCTGGCTGGACAGGTAGCCCACCGTCGCCGAGGTGCCCGCGGTGTAGGACGGCGGCGCATCTTGCGGCGAGCTGCCCCAGTTGGTCGCCTTCGGGCTGAGCGTCCAGTCCAGGGTGGCGCCCTTGCCCAGGTCGCTGAACGTCGTGTAGAGCTTCTGGTCGGGCGTGCCGTTGATTTTCAGCGAGCTTACGTAGTACTCACTGGAGGCATTCGGCGCGTTGACGGTGATCGTCTTTCCGTTGGCCAGCGAGATCTGCTCGTGCGGGAACCCGGGGCTGTTCAGCAGCAGCGTGTCCGTGCCCGGGTTCTCCGGGTACAGCCCGAGCATCTGCCAGAGGTAGGAGGAGCTCTCCGCGCCGAGGTCGTCGTTGTTGGCAAGTCCGCTCGGTCCGGGCAGGTAGGCGGTGTTCTCGATGTTGCGCACCGCGGCCTGCGCGCCGGCGGGGTCCCCGGCGTAGTCGAGCCCGAACTGCTCGCCCAGGTCGAACTCGTTGGCGATCTCGTCATACATGCCGAACCCGTTCGGCTGCGACAGGTAGGCCTGCAACTCGGGCACGACCTTGGAGTTGCCACCGAGCAGGTTGAACAGCGCCTGGTAGTCGTTCGGCACGTCCCACAGGTACTCGTAGGCGTCGCCCTCGACGTAGTCCGGCTCGTTGTTCTGCTGTGTGGTCGGGACGATGCCCGTCTCGAACTGCCCGTTCTGATACCGCGCGGTCAGCAGGTTGTTGTTCGGGTTGAACGTGTTCTCCCAGTTGTTGGCGCGCTTGGTGAGCATGGCGGCATCGCTGCTGTCGCCGAGCGCCTTCGCGAAGTTCGACAGGGCGAGGTCCGCGGTGTCGTTTTCCAGCATGCTGGCGATGACACCGTGGAAGTTGCAGCAGCCGTAGGTTCCGTCCTCGGGCAGGTAGCCGTACTTCTGCTCGAGCGCCTCGCCAGGCCGCACGTCGTTGACCGTCGTGGCCTGCTTGAGCATGTCGGCCAGCGCCTGTTTCGTGTCGAACCCGTGAGCGCCGAACGCGTAGTAGTCGGAAAGGATCGCCTGCGACGGGTCGCCGACCATCACGTAGTTGTTGTCTTGCAGGTAGCCCCACTGTTGCAGGAGGCTGTCCTCGGCGTAGTAGTTGACCTGCGACTGCGCCTGGTCGGAGGCAGCCGACGGGTCGAGCATGGCTTGCAGCTGGGCGAGTGTGTGGTAGATGTCCCAGCCTGAGTAGATGCCGTACTGGTCCTGCTGTCCGCTGGCCAGCGTGTGGACCTTTTCGTCGGCCCCCATGAACTGGCCGTTGACGTCGCTGGTGACGTTCGGCTGGATGAAGTCCTTGTACAGCAGGCTGTAGAACTCCTGGGTCTGCGAGTAGCCGCCGCCCCAGACCCTGATCTTGCCGAGCAGCTTGTCCCAGCTCGTCTGCGCCGCGGCCTTGACCGTGTCGAAGTTCCAGCCCGGGTTCTCGGTCTGCCAGTTCAGCTGGGCGTTCGCGGCGCTCACGTAAGAGATGCCGACCTTGGCCTGGACCACCGGGTTGGACGTGGTGTCGAAGCCCACGTAGACCGCGGCCGGGTTGGTCTGGCCCGAGTTCGTGATCACCTGCGACGAGGTGAACGGCTCGCTGAACTTGATGTCGAAGTACACCGTGTACAGCTGGGACTGGCCGTCGTTGCTCGGCTCGCCGCAGAAGTCGCCGGTGGTCACCGAGCCCTGGACCTCGTCGTTGCCCACGATCTGCGCGCTGTCCGCCGTGTCGGTGGTCTGGCTGCCCTGGAGCTTGATGTCGAACCCAGCGGTGCTCGTCGACGGGAACGTGAACCGGCCCATCGAGCTGTGCGTGGTCGCGGTGAACTCCGACGTGATGGCGCTGGATCCGTTGCTCTGCGCGGAGTAGTAGCCCGCCTGTGCGACCTCGCCCGTGTGGGTGAGCGGGGTGGTCACGTTGTTCGGGTCGGTTCCGGACGGGAGCGCCGTCGTGACCGGGAGGATCGGCACGTCGCCCGCGGCGCCGCAGCCGGGTCCGGAGATGTGCGTCAGGCTGTAGCCGTAGAGCGTCGGGTCGGTGTAGCTGTAACCGCCGCCGGCGTTGCGGTCCGGCACCGTGTCGGGGGACCACTGCACCATCCCGTACGGCACTTCCGCGCCCGGGAAGGTGTTGCCGCCGCCGGTGGTCCAGGTGCGGGTGTCCACGAGGGAAGCCAGATCCTGGACGGGGCTGCCGACGGTGCCGGTGTTCCTGGCGCCCGCCGGGAGCTGGGCCTTGGCGACGGGCCGCTGGCAGTCGGTGAGGCGCCCGCTGTTCGTCACCGAGCAGGTGCCGCCCTTCTTGCCGCCACTTCGCGCCGCTGCGGACGCCGAGGCGGAAGGCGCGGCGGACGCACCGACGGTGGCGGAGGGGTTGGGTGACGCGCTAGCGCTGGGAGTCGGGGTGGTGCTGGCGCTGGAGACTCCGCTCAGCGCGAGCGTGCCCGCCGCCGTCAGGACGAGCACAGCCGACCAGCGGCCGATGCCTGACGTTCTTTTCCGTTTCAACGTTGGACCTCCTCGGCAGATCCAACGTTGCCACCGCGCCGGCGTTCGCCAAGGGATTCGCAGGGGATCAGCGCCCGGGAACTGGGGGTCCTCGGCGGATGACCACCGCTGTTTCAGCTTGACTAGGGTCGCCGGGCATGCTGCACGATGACAACGTTGTCATGAACTTTCATGTTTTATACTGAGGAGTTTTTGCGGGAAGCGTCAAGATGATGTGGCGACTTTTGTCGCTATGTCCGGATGCGGCCAAAACGCTGGCTGATGCTGTAGCGCAGGTACCAGCGACCCGGTGCTGATATGGCAGGCTTCAAGCGACGAGTCTGTGGACCGGGGGTACGGCCAGGTGCCAGTCTGTGTGGCGCTGCAACGCGTCGGCGACGCGGAGGAGCAAGGCCTCCGCGAACGGCCGACAGACGATCTGTACGCCAAATGGCAGGCCGTCCGAACTGAAGCCCGCAGGGACAGACATCGCGGGAACACCAATGAAGTTCCAGATGCCCGTGAATGATGGCTGGCGAAGCCGCTTGCTGACTGACATCTCAGCCAGCACCTCGGCAGGGGTTGCCATCGTTGGCATGATCAGGACGTCATACTGACGGAACGCGTCGGCGACGGTTTGCGCGAAGTGCCGCCGGAACCGGTTCGCCTGGACGTAGTCGGGACCGCTGCAGAATGCCGCCCGTCCGATCGCGGCGCGAGTGCCCCGCCCGTAGTCAGCCCAGCGCCCGACGAAGTTGTTGCGGTGGTAAGCGAAGGCTTCAGCCACCATCACGAGATGGTTAGCATCCTTGGCCAACTCGGCGTTCGGCAAGCTGAAGCGAGTCGGCTTTGCGCCAAGAGCCGCGAGGCGGTCGACGGCGCCCAGACACCCGTCCCGCACCTCAGGGTCGAGTTGCTCGTGATCGAGGAAATATGGCTCCGGCACGCCAATGCACAAGCCATCAACCTCCCCGGTAAGCGCCTGAGAGTAACGCGCGACCGGGACCGTCGCGGCAGTCGGATCCGATGGATCGTGGCCGGCCATGACCTCAAGCAGGAGTGCGCAGTCGTAGGCGCTGCGTGCCATGGGGCCCACGCTGTCAAGGCTGTGACTCAACGGCACGACGCCGCTCTTGGGCACTCGGCCGAAGGTTACCTTGAGGCCGCTAAGGCCGTTCACGCACGATGGGCTGCGGACCGAGCCACCGGTGTCCGTGCCAAGCCCTCCGAGGGCGAGGCCGGCCGCCACCGCGATGCCTGTGCCCGAGCTGGATCCGGCGGCACTGCGAGTCGTGTCCCACGGGTTGCGGGGCACAAGGAACCGCTTCTCCGCGTCTGGGACACCGATGGCGAACTCGCTGGTCGTCGTCTTCCCGGTGAAGACCGCGCCAGCGGCACGCAATCGGCCGACCACAGCGGCGTCCTTCCGGTTCTGCCACTTCGGGTCGTTGTCGTGGACCTCGCTGTTGGCCGTGGTCGCCGTGCCGGCCACGTCGATGATGTCTTTGATCGCCAGCGGGATGCCGTGGAGCGGCCCGAGATCTATTCCGGCGGCGAGCTCGGCGTCGGCCTTCGCCGCGCGCTCAAGGGCCACGTCTCGAGTGATCGCCGTGTAGGCGCCCAGGGCGGGGTTGAACTTCTGGGCGCGATCCAGGATCGCTCTCGTCAACGCCAGCGAGGTGACTGAGCCGTCCCGCAACTGCTTCCCGGCTTCGCGAATCGTCAGGTTTTCGCGGATCACGCCAGCTCCTCACCGTAGAACTCAGCCGGGTTGAAGTCGAGGGCTGGCTCCAGTTCGCCACCGACCGAGTAAAGTTTGGCAGTTCTCGCTTGGAGCAGCGGGTAGTCCTCGATGAACGCCTCGCGCTCAGCCGGTGTGACCGTGAGCCCCGCGGCGGCGAGCAGCGCATCCACTAGGACCGCGGTCGGGTTCAGTGGGACTTCTTCAGCGGCCACCTGAATCACGACCCACCACGCGACCTGACCGGCCGGATGTATCCTGCGAGGTCACTCAGGCTAATAAGGATGTCGTCAAGGCCTCTCGGTTTCATGGGGCACTTCCTCCCAGTAGTTGGATTGAAGAGGGATCAGGCCTAGTCCTGGCGCGATCGCCCTCAGGACCACAAGGTGCCAGCCAAGCTGGCTGCCGCGATCGCGCGCCTGTCGTCATAGCGGCGTCCAACGAGCGAGAGCCCGACTGGCATGCCGGCAGGGCCCGTGTGACCTGGGACGTTGACAACCGGCACCTGCAGCGCCGTCCACATGCCGTTGAAAGAGGCGTCGCCAGTGGACTCGATGCCGACGGGTGCCTCGCCAGTCGCGCTGGGGGCGAGGACGACGTCGTACGCTGCGGCGATGTCGTCGAATTCGGCACGACAGCGGTCGACGAGCTGATACGCCGCTCGGCATTCGGACGGGGTCAGGTTGTCGCGGTTCTCGACGATTGCCTTGAACCCGTCCGCCAGGTCGGGGGCATTGCGGTACTCTCCCAGGAACGCAGCTCGTCCCTCGCGACGTACGATCTTGCCATGAGCGGCCGGTAGATCGAGGAACTCGCCGTAAAGGGTCAGGTCGAACACCGAGGCGCCAGCGTTGCTCAGCGATGCGGCACCGTCCGCCAGCGCCTTACGCGTCGCCGGCAGCGCCTTCTCCCAGGCCGGCGTCAAGCACACCCCGACACGAAGGCCCTCAAGAGTCGTCGGCAAGGCAGACTCTGGCTGATCGATCTCGAATACATCCGCGAGAGCCACGAGGTCGTCGGCTGAGCGTGCGTAGAACCCCGCGGTGTCGCAGGTAGCGGAGTACATCTTCAGGCCCTCGCGGCTCACGCTGTTCCACGTGGGCTTCCACGCATAGATGCCACAGAATGACCCGGGCCGGATCGTCGACCCGCCCGTCTGCGTTCCAAGGGCAATCGCTGCCTGGAAGTCGGCAACGGCTGCAGCTGATCCGCTGGAGGACCCCCCAGGCGTGCGCGTGGGATCAAGCGGGTTCTTTGTCGGGCCGCCCGCCCCGCTCGCCGCGAACTCAGTCGTGACGGTCTTGCCGACGAAGAGCGCTCCGGCGGCACGCAGCGTGTCGACGCAGGATGCGTCGATGCCAGGCCGGCTGTCGGCATAACGAGCGTTGTGATGCTGCGTCGGCATGTCCCGGGTGTTGATCACATCCTTCAAAGCGATCGGGACGCCGTGAAGCGGCCCCTTCTCGGCGGCCGCGTCCAGCTCTTTAGCGGCGGCGCGTACCTGTTCGGGGTTGAAGTAGGCGAAGGCCTGGACATCATGGTTTCGCTGCTCGTATCGCTCGATGACGGCCTCGGCGACCTCGACCACGGTTAGGTCACCGGACTGGACCGCCGCGGCCACCGCGACCGCCGTCATCTGCACTGGTGAGGTCATGCTCATCACCGGCCTCCCACCCTCAAACACGTTCAGGCCTGCTTCTTGAACCAGTCGATCACCTGTGCGCCGGTTGCCTTCCAGACGCCCTGCTGCGCGTCGATGTGGCCGAGCACCTGGTCGAGATAGCCGATCCGCCACGGCTGTCCCATGATCCACGGGTGGAGATTGAGGACCATGACGCGGCCGTTGGTGGCGCCGTCCGCGTACACGCCGTCAAACCAGCGGCTCCAGGAGCCGGCCAGCTCGGTGATCGTACGGCGGCCGTGAACGTGGGTGTAGTTGTCGTCCAGCGGAGCGCAGACGCCGAGTGAGTAGAGCTCACCGGTCTTGGGCGTCATCTTGTAGGGCTGCTCGTCGTTGCCGAAGTCGCACAGGTAGGTGATCCCCTCGGCCGCGAGGAGGTGCGGAGTGCTGGGCGTCTCCTGGAAGTCGGGACCCAGCCAGCCTGCGGGCGGCGCCCCGGTGGCCTTTTCGACGGCTGCGATGGAGGTCCGGATGTAGTCGCGCTCCTGCTCCTCGCTCATGCCAACGTGAATGATCTCCCGGCGGCCGATGCCGTGAGCGATGAATTCGGCGCCGCGGTTCTTGCCGGCGGCAACGAGGTACGGGTAGTGCTCGGCGACAGTCGCGTCTAGCGCCAGCGTTGGCACGATCCCGTATTTCTCGAGCACGTCGAAGATGCGGAACACGCCAACCCGATTGCCGTACTCGTGGTTGCCGTACGTGCCGATGTCGGGGAAGCGCGCGGGAGGGAGCGGGCTGCCGGTCCATAGCCCCTCCGGTCCCCCCAGGGGGCTCACAGCGAGGGGAGTGCCCTCCGAGACACTCCAGCCGTAGTGCTCGAGGTTGACGATGACGACCAGGGCAACGCGCTCGCCGTTCGGCCACGTCAAGACCGGGCGCTTGACGATCGGTGACCAGTCGTAGACGTCGTGATCCATCCCGTAGGTCCGCTGTCCTGGCATGACCCTCCTTATGAGCTTCGGGAGAGAGCCGTGTACGACGACTCAGTGGTACCGTGCGTTGAACTCGTCGATGAGCCGGACGTGTTCGTCGTAGTAGTTCGCGAGGTAGTACTCGGCGATGTCGTCAGCCGTGGTAAGCCAGACGCCGTCGTGGCCGAGCACGTAGTCGAGGGCCTGGTCGAGATACCTCACAGCGTCGGGACGGCCGATCCGGTAGGGGTGCAGCGACAGGCACATCACCCGTCCGCTTTCTGCCCCCTCGCGGTAGAGGGTGTCGAACTGGTGCTTCACCATCTCGCAGAGGTAGTCGGCCTCGCGGATTGACAGCACGCCGGCATCGTTCGTCTGGCCGGTGTAGGGCACGTAGCAGAACGGCTGGCCACCCTTGACCTTGATGGGCAGCGGCTGGTCATCGATGATCCACGACGTGTGATAGAGGCAGCCCGCCTCGGCCATCAGGTCGTCGGTGTTCTCGGTGTAGCCACCGCCGCCGCCGAGGCGGCCCTTGACCCGCTTGCCTGTCTTCTGCTCGACCGTCTCGATGAAGTCCTTCCAGTACGCCCGCTCTTCCTCGACCGTGTAGCCGTAGATCGGTCGGGTGTTGTAGACGCCGTGGGCCATGTAGGCCCAGTCGGCGGCGACCATCGCGTCCTTGACCTCGGGGAAGTGGTCGAGCGTCCCAAGGTTCAGGCAGGTCGTCGCCCGCACGTTGTACTTCTGGAGGACGTTGTACATGCGCCAGAACGCGACGCGGTTGCCGTAATCCTTTAGGGCGTAGTCCGGGATATCGGGACGGCCGGGGCGGCTCAGGGGTGTGTATTCGTAGTGCTCGACATTCGGCGCAACCCAGAAGGCAACGCGCGCACCATCAGGCCACTGAAGCTTCGGACGCTCCGTGATGGGCCAGTAGCCGAAACGGTCTGGGGGCACGGTGACCCCGGCCAGCCCGGCCATCAGGCCTGCCCGGCCACGGCCACGGCGACCTCGGACGGCGTGGTGACCCATACGCCGTCGATGGCGGCGATGGACCGCAGCGCCTCCTTGACGTAGTGGGAGCGTGCGGGCTGCCCGGAGGTGAAGGGGGTGAGGGTGAAGCTGAGCAGCCGTCCGGCCGTCGTGCCGTCGGCGGCCAGCTGCTGTGCCGCCTTGACGAGGGAACTGGCGTACTGCGCGTTGTACAGGCCCCGGACGTGGATCGCCTGGTTGTCGGACAGGTCCTGCAGCGGCGGCAGGCTCAGCAGCGGCGGGGTGGTGGCGAAGTAGTACGGCTGCTCGTCGTTGGGCCAGTCGAGGCAGTACTCGAACCCGGCGCCGGCCAGCAGCTGCAGGCTGTGCCCGGACTCGCTGCCCGACGGCCCCAGCCAGCCCCTGGCGGTCACGCCGAGCGCGGCCTCGGTCCGCGCCTTGGCGTCGGCGATGTAGGCCTGCTCCTTGTCCGCCTTCATGCGCGAGCTGACCGCCTGGGTGACCGACCGGCCGTGGACGATCACCTCCACGTCATGGGCGGCGATCCAGGCGGCGATGGCGGGGTAGGCCTCGGCCGACATGGCGTCGATGGCGATGACGGGACGGATGGACAGCTCCTGGAGGATGTCCATCAGCCGGAAGAACCCGACCCGGTGGCCGTAGTCACGGTTCCCGACCCGGGTGACCTGCGGGTGCCGCATGACGCCGCCGGGGCCGAGCCCGCCGTAGACGTCGCCCGCGACGACGCTCACCGGCGGCGGCTCCTCCTCGAAGTACTCCACGATCACGACCGGGTAGAACGCGACGGCGGCGCCGGCGGGCCAGCGCAGCGGCACCCGCTCGGGCAGCGGCAGGTAGCTGTACAGCTCGTCGTCGTAGCCGGTCACGGTGATCGGATCAGTGACTTCTGCCATCTCTCAGCCCTCCTCGGCGGGCACGAGGCTCTGCTCGTACGTGACCTGGGTGTCGTAGACGTTGTCGAGGTAGAACTGGGCGATGTCGTCCCCGGTCGCCCAACACACGCCGGCCGCCTCGCGCATGAAGCCGAGCAGTTCGGCCAGGTAGCCGATGGCGTGCGGCTGGCCGATGGCGAACGGGTGCATGGACAGGCACATCACCCGCGGGGCGGTATGCGAGTCTGCCAGCAGCACGTTGAACTGTGCCTTGGCCGTCTCCAGGTAATACTCGGCGTCGAAGTGGCGGCCGAACAGGACCCCGGTGTTGAGCTCGAAGGTGTACGGCACGGTGACGAACTTCTGGCCGCCCGTTACCCGGATGGGCACCGGCTGGTCGTCGTTCACCCAGTCGGCGTGGTAGGTCAGCCCGGCCTCGGCCATCAAGTCGGGGGTGGCGTAGTTGGCCGAGATCGCCGGGGTCAGCATGCCCTTGAGGTCACGCCCGGTGAGGTTCTTGACCGTCTTGACGCTCCAGTCGTAGAACGCCCGCTCCTCCTCATCCGACAGGCTCATGATGTTGCGGGTGTTGAACACGCCGTGGCTCATGATGGCCCAGTCCCGCTCCACCAGTGCCTTGCGTATCTCCGGTATCCGTTCGAGGACCCCGAGGTTCAGCGACGCGGTGACCGGCGCCCCGACCTGGTCGAGGAGCTCGGCCAGGCGCCAGAACCCGACCCGGTTGCCGAACTCACGGAAGGAGTAGCCCTGCACGTCGGGCTGCGGGACCCGCGGCCAGGCCTGCGGGGAAGGGGCCACGAACTCGTAGTGCTCGGTGTTGACGGCGATCCAGACCGCCAGGCCGGCGCCGCCGGGCCAGCTGAACCGCGGCCGGTCCATGATGGAGGAGTACACGGTCCGCTGGGCGATGGTCATGACCATGTCGGTTGACTTCCTTTCGTCGGGTAGGTCGGGCGGGCGTCAGTTGTCCAGCAGCGGCATCACGTCGCGGCCAAAGACCTCGGTGCCCTCGAGGAAGTCGTCGAACATCAGCATGATGCCGCCGGTGCCGGGGACCGCGGCGAGCTCGTTGAGTTGGGCCGCGACGGTAGCCGGGCTGCCGACGATCGCCCCGTCGTGCACGGCCTCCACCGGCGCGCTGACCATCCCGGCAGACGTCCCGGTCGACTTCTTGTCCAGCGACGCCTGGCCCTTCATGAACGCGACCGCCTCGACGTCCACGCCCTCGTTGTAGCGGTCGACCTTGCGCTGCGCGTCCCGGTCGGTCTCGCCCATGATCACCATGTACAGCGGATACGACTCGATCGGCCGCCCCGCCTTCTCCGCCGCGTCGGCCAGCAGCCCGTTGACATAGGACAGCCCCTCGGCACCGCCCGGCGCCCCGGTGAAGTTGTAGTCGCAGTGCTCGGCGGTGAACCGGCGGCCGCGGGGCGAGGCGCCGGCGGAGACGATCGGGATCTTCCCGGTGGGCGTCGGCTTGCACTGGCAGTCGTCGAGGGTGAAGAACTTGCCCTTGAAGTCGCTGGCGCCGGCTTCCCACAACTCCCGCATGATGGTCACGTACTCGGACGCGTAGTCGTAGCGGAAGTCGTAGTACTCATCGCCCGGCCACAGGCCCATCTGCTGGTACTCGCTCTTGTTCCAGCCGGCCACGATGTTGATGCCGAACCGGCCGGGCGCGATCGAGTCGATCGTCACCGCCATCCGCGCCGCGATCGCCGGGTGCAGCGTCGGTGTCGCGACCGACGCGTACAGCATCATGTCGTCGGTGACCGCGGCCAGCCCGGCCATCAGCGTGAACGATTCGAGGGCGTAGTCCCAGTGCTCGGTCTCGCCGCCGTAGCCGCGCAGCTTGATCATCGACAGGGCGAACGTGAAGCCGTACTTCTCCGCCCGCTGCACGATCTGCTTGTTCAGCTCGAACGTCGGCATGTACTGCGGCGACGTCGAAGAAGTGATCCAGCCGTTGTTGGCGATGGGGATGAAAAGCCCGTAGTCCATCTACTGTGCCTCTTTAATCTCGGGGTGCAGGCGCCGGTACTGGCGGTTGAAGTAGAGCAGCGGGTCCCGGCCGAGATCGGCCGACAGGTCGAGCACCCGGCCGACCACGATGGTGTGGTCGCCCGCCGGGTACTCGGCCCACGGCGCGCAGTCGATCCAGGCCAGCGCGCCGTGCACGCGGACGGCGCCGGCAACCCCCGGCATGTAGGGGACCTTCGCCCACTTGGCGGAGTCCTTGGACGAGAGCAGCTGGCTGTAGCCGGCCTGATCGGACCCGAGCACGTTGACGCAGAACGCGGGACGGTCCTTCAGCCGCGGGTAGCTGGTGGAGGTGTGCGCGACCGAGAACGCCACCAGCGGCGGGTCGAGCGAGACGCTGAAGAACGACTGGCAGGTGAAACCGACCGGGCCCTCGTCGCCGAGGGCGGCCACCACCGTGATCCCAGAGCAGAAATGACCCAGGACCGACCGGAAATGCTGGCCGTCGACGGGGCGGGGGTCAGCGTCAGCGGGCGTCCGGTCGCCGTCTTGCCCGGGCGCGGCGGGAACCGGGTGCAGTTCAGCTGCGACCATCGTCGGCTGCCTCCTTTCGCGGGGACCATCAGGCCCGCCGCAGAAGCTATTTCAGTACTAAAACGAGAGTCCATGAAGCCAGGAAAGACGGGCTGATAACCGTCGCATTAAGCGCACGAAACTCCATGCGGACTGACTCCTTTAGGATCGTTGTCGGTTCGCGACGCGTAGCCTTCAGCGACCCTGAAACCAATTGAAGCCGAGGTGCTGTTGCTGAGCGATGCGAGTCCCGTAAACATCCCGTTGCGCCGCCCGCTCGTCCGTTGACACTGAGTTTTGCGGCACTAAAGTCCGATTGAATCGACGGGGCAGCCGGCATTGCTTGGCGGCGCAATGTGGCGCGGGCCCCGCACCGAGGTCGTGGCGGCCAAAGAAGGCCTGTCCGACCGGACAGCAGTGCAGGCGAGGGCCGCTCGCTCGCATCTCTGGAGGAAGGGAAGCGCGCCGCCATATGAGCGCATTCGAGATAGCCGCCGCACGACTTGGGTCAGTGTCGCCGGACAAGGTCTCATGAGCAAGCAAGCGGGCACGCTCAGCCTGATCAAGCCGCTGATCGGACCGGCGAACGTCCGGCGGATCTACGGCGCGATCGGCCTGGCGGTCGGTGGCCAGCTCTCCCTGGCGGCTATCCCGCTGATTCAGCAGATCATCGTCGATGACGCGATCGTCGCCCACCGCAAGTCCTTGGGCTTGTGGATTACGATCCTGGTCATCACCGGGGTTGTCTGTTTCGCGCTGCAGTACCTGCGCCGCCGGGTCGGCTTCACCGCGGCCGCGCGAAGCCAGCGTGAGCTGCAGAAACTGGTGCACCACCGGCTGCAGTACCTGGACCCGTCCGGTCGCGACCGGTTCCGTACGGGCGACGTCATGTCCCGTTCGACCAGCGACCTGACCATCATCCAGATGTTCCTGCAGCAGCTGGGGACCGCCTGGGGCAACCTGACCCTGCTGGTGGCGGCACTCGGGGTCATGCTGTGGCTCTCCCCTCTGCTGACCCTGGTCATGGTCGTCATCGTGCCGCTGTTCATCTGGGTCGCGGCGAAATTCCGGGCCAAGACCTTCCCCGCGAGCTACACCGACGCGCTCTACAAGGCCTCGGTCGCCGGCATCGTGGAGGAAGCCGTCACGGGCGTGCGGGTGGTGAAGGCGTTCGGGCAGGAGGCGCAGGAACAGGAGGCGCTCGGCGCCGAGTCGCAGGTGCTGTTCCGGTCCCGGATCCGCTCGGCGAGGATCACAGCGGTCTTCTCAGCGTCCCTGGACGCGTTCCCCGGCCTGGCGCAGATCGGCGTCCTGGCGCTGGGCGGCTGGCTGGTGATGCAAGGTAACATCACGCTGGGCGTCTTCCTGGCCTTCTCCAGTTACGTGCTGCAGCTGGTGACCCCGGTGCAGTTCCTCTCCAGCGTGCTGACCACCAGCCAGCAGGCGCGCGCAGGCGCGGCGCGGCTCCTCGACCTGCTCGCGGCGACCTCAGCGGTGCAGGACAAGCCGGACGCCGTGACGCTGGGCGAGCAGGTCGGACCGATCGAGCTGGAGCATGTCGACTTCTCCTACGACGGGGTCGAGCCGGTCCTCACCGATGTGTCGCTGCGCATCGAGCCCGGCGAAAGCGTGGCGATCGTCGGCGCCTCGGGCTCCGGCAAGTCCACCCTGGCGCTGATGCTGGCCCGCTTCTACGACCCCGTCTCTGGCGTGGTTCGCATTGACGGGCACGACGTGCGCGACTACACCGTGGAGTCGGTGCGCGACGCGGTCGGGCTGGTCTTCGAGGAGGGTTTCCTGTTCTCCACGACCATCCGCGACAACATCGCCTTCGGGAAACCCGAGGCGACCGACGACGAGGTCGAGCACGCGGCGGTGGCGGCGCACGCTCACGGGTTCATCTCCGGCATGCCGGAGGGCTATAGCGCCGTCGTCGGCGAACGTGGTTTCACCCTCTCCGGCGGGCAGCGGCAGCGCATCGCGCTGGCCCGGGCCGCGCTGGCGAACCCCCGCGTGCTGGTCCTCGACGATGCCACCTCGGCCATCGACGCGCGCACCGAGCACACGATCCATGACTCCTTCGAGAAGGTGCTCTCCGGGCGTACCACCATCCTGATTGCCAAGCGCTACTCCACCCTGCAGCTGGCCGACCGGGTGATCGTGCTCGACCGTGGCCGCATCGTCGACCAGGGCACCGTGCCGGAGCTGCAGGAACGCTCGGAGCTGTTCCGTGAGCTGCTGACCGGTCCCGAGGCCGACGACGTCGCGCCGCCCGCGCCGGTCGCCCATGTCGACCCGGCCGCCTGGCCCGCCGAAGCCGACCGGGTCGGTGCGCTGAAGGTGAGTTCATTCGCGGCGGACGCTGTCGCCCGCAGCAGCGGCGTTGGCGGCGGCTTCGGCAGCGACGCCGGACGGCTCGGCAGCCTTGCGACCGCTTCGGACGACCTGCTGGCCGCGATCGAAGCGCTGCCTGCGCTGGCCGGCGATCCGCAGGTCGACATCGAGCAGCAAGCCGCACCGCACGATGACTTTTCGATCTGGGAGGTTTTCCGCCCGTTCCGGCGGCCGCTGCTGTTCGGTTTCGGGCTGGTCGTGCTCGATGCCCTCACCGGACTGGCGGGACCGGCGCTGATCCGCCTGGGAGTCGACCACGGGGTCACCCGCCACGTTCCGTCGTTCCTTTACGGCGTCGCCGTGACCCTGGTCATCCTCCAGGCGATCATCTGGACCAACAAGCGGTTTATGACCTACTACACCCAGCGCACCGCCGAGCGCATGCTGTTCGGGCTGCGGGTGCGCACCTTCGCCCATCTCCAGCGGCTGTCGCTGAACTACTACGAGCAATTCCAGGCCGGCAAGATCATGACCCGGATGACCTCCGATGTGGAATCCTTTGCCCAGCTGCTCCAGCAGGGCCTGGTGACCGCCCTGGTCAGCCTGATTACCTGCGCCGGCATCGGGATTGTGCTGGCGGTCTTCAACCCCGGCCTGGCGTTGGCGGTCTCCGTCGCCCTGGTCCCGCTGCTGGTTACCGGTGTGCTGTTCAGCCGGGCCTCGACCCGCTCCTACCTGATCGCCCGGGACCGGATCTCGGTCCTGTACGCCGACATGCAGGAGAGCCTGTCCGGCATCCTGGTCAGTCAGGCCTACAACCAGCAGACGGCCAACGAGGCCCGCTTCGCCCGGCTGGCGCAGTCTTACTGCCAGGCCCGCGAGCGCTCCATGGAGCTGCAGGCGCGCTTCTTCCCCTTCATCGACCTGCTCGCCGCCCTGGCCAAGGCGATAGCGCTGGGGGTGGGGGCAAGCCGGTTCGCCAACGGCACCCTGAGCGACGGTGTGCTGGTGGCGTTCCTGCTCTACCTCGACCAGTTCTTCGCGCCCATGCGGCAGCTCTCGACGGTCTTCGACCAGTGGCAGCAGGCCAAGGTCGCCGCTATCCAGCTGCGTGAGCTGCTGCAGACGCCGTCGGCCACCCCGCAGGCCGAGCACCCGGTCAGCCCGTCGCGGTTGCGCGGCGAGATCGGCCTGGACCATGTCACCTTCGCCTACGAGTCCACCGGCCTGGTCGCCATGGACGACGTCAGCCTGTCCATCTCGCCCGGCCAGGTCGTGGCGCTGGTCGGCACGACCGGTGCGGGCAAGTCGACGCTGATGAAGCTGGTCGCCCGCTTCTACGACGCCACCTCCGGGACGGTGGCGATCGACGGCACCCCGATTGTCGACCTGGATTTGCCGGCCTACCGCCACCAGCTCGGGTTCGTCCCCCAGGAGCCGTTCCTGTTCTCCGGGACCATCCGCTCCAACATCGCCTACGGCCGCCCCGAAGCCTCCGACCTCGAGGTCGAACAGGCTGCCCGTCAGGTCGGCGCGCATCACTTCATCGCCGCCCTGCCGCAGGGCTACCACGCCCCGGTCAGCGAGCAGGGCAAGTCCCTGTCAGCTGGGGAACGCCAGCTGCTCGGCCTCGCCCGGGCGCTCCTGGTCGACCCGGCCATCCTGCTCCTCGACGAGGCCACCGCCAACCTCGACCTGGCCACCGAAGCACGCGTACAGCGCGCCATGGGCCTGGTGGCGAGCGGCCGGACGACGATCCTGATCGCCCACCGGCTGCACACCGCCAGGGCCGCCCAGCGCATCCTCGTGGTCGACAGCGGCGCCATCGTCGAAGACGGGTCCCATGCCGACCTGATGGCACTCCGCGGCCGCTACGCCGCCCTCTGGGCGGCCGCCGCCGCGGAGCCCGCTGCCGCGTAGGGCTCAGTAGGTGGCGAAGATCCGGCGGATCTCCGCCGGGTCCGAGGTGCTGCTCAGCGCGAGCATCAGCAGGATGCGGGCCTTCTGCGGGGTGAGGTTGTCGGCCGGGATGCTGCCCCTGGGCCGGTGTCCCTCGGCCTCGACCACCCGGCCACTGCCGACCCGGGTGGAGATCACCACCTGCAGGCCGGCGTCGGCCGCGCGGTTGAACGCCTCCCGCTCACCGTCGGTCGTCCCGCCCGGTGCGAACCCGGCGGAGATGATGCCCTTCGCGCCCGCGGCGGTGAAGGCGTCGATGGCGGCGCCGTCATCGCCCGCGTAGGAGTAGGAGATGTCGACGCGCGGAAGCTTGTCCCCCGTCTTGACGGTGAACTCTGTCCCCGGCGCCCGCTTGCGCACCGGCTGCCGGTAGAAGCTGACCTTGTCGGCATCGGCGTGGCCGAGCACCCCGAAGTCGCGGGTGCGGAATGTCTGCATCCGCAGTGTCGAGGTCTTCGCGACCTCGCGGGCCGAGTGGATCTCGTCGTTGAGCAGCACCATCACGCCCATGCCGCGGGCACTGGGGTCGGCCGCGACCCGCAGCGCGTTGACCAGGTTGATCGCCCCGTCCGTGGAGATCCCGCTGATCGGCCGCTGGGACCCGACCACGACGACGGGCACGTCGACGTGGAGCGTCAGATTGAGGAAGTACGCCGTCTCCTCCAGCGACGCGGTCCCGTGAGTGACCACCACGCCGGCGGGCTGATTCTCCTCGACCGCGCTGGTGATGACGTCGACCAGCTCAACCCAGGTCTCCGGGCCGATCGAGGGCGAGCCGACAGCCTTGTAGGGGACCGGCACCAGCTGCGTCACCAGGGCCGTCTCGGTGACCGTGGCCAGCAGCTCGGTCACGTCGTACATCGTCTTGTTCTCGCCGTAGTGGACGATGTCGAGGGAGTTCTTGCCGACCGAGTGGATCGTGCCACCCGTCCCAACGACCACGACCTTCGGCAGCTCGGTGCCCTGCTTGACCGGCTCGAGAGCTGTCGCTGCGCTGTTCATGGCGGCTCCTCAGGTGTCGCTTTGCCTGACGGCCCGAATGCTGGCCTCAAGCAAGGAGAATTCACCGGTGCTGTAACGGGCGCCGCCTGCCGTGGTGAAAACCTGATTGCGCCGCTGGCCGCGGCCCGCGTCAGGCGTCGGCGCCGGCCGCGTACAGGAAGCTGCGGTCGCCGCGATGGCGGGTGAAGCCGAACTCCACCGGCAGGCCTTCCGTGGTCTCCAGGATCCGCTCGTTCACCAGGACGGCCGCCCCGGGCTGGATCTCGAGGAGAGCGGCCACCGCTACGTCGGCGGTCGCGGCCTCGATCACGAACCGCCGGAAGGTCAGCGAGGTGGCGAGGAGCTGGCGCAGGACGTCCGGCGGGTGGCACGGGACGGATTCCAGGTCCAGGCCCGGCAACCGCGAAACCGGGACCCAGCTCGAGCGAAGCCGGTGCGGTGTCCCGTCGATGTGGATGAGGGCCTCGGTGAACAGGACGTCCTCGCCGACGGGGATCTCCAGCGCCCCGGCGACCGCGGCGGGTGCGCCGAGGCGCTCGTGGGCGATCGTCTCGGCCTGCATTCGTGCTCCGCCGATCTGGTCGGCATTCACCACCGAGTCGGCGTCTACGATATGCACCGATGATGCGGCTCGGTGCATCCTGATGGCCGTCCGGTCGACACGACGGAACGTTCCGACGCCGGGCAGTTGCCGGAGCACCCCCTGGTCGCTCAGCAGGTGCAGTGCCTCGCGGGTGGCGCCGCGGCTGGCGTTGTACCGGCGCGGCAGGTCCCACTCGTAGGGCAGTTGCTCGGCCAGCCGGCCGGCATGGAGGTCCGATCGGATCAGGTCCGCGATACGGCGCGCGACGTCGGCGCGTCGGTACGGTATGTCGGGCGGCAGGTCGCGGGAAGCTGACGACACGGCTCTCCTCCTCGGTTTCGAAATCGCCAAGCTGGCGTCACTTGCCGGCAGCAGGTCCTCTCTGACGACCGCTTCTAAAACCAGGCGGGCTCATAAGTGCAATGACACTGTAACCTGCGCCATACCCGTGTCAAGGTGCACGGCAGGGGCCGGATGGCCCGCGCAACGCGATGTTTACGCGGGGCGAGCCGCGCCGAAACGGCGTCTCCATTTCAATGGATTTCAGTACTGCTGAACCGCCAGTGCAGGTGCGCCGGCCGGCATCTTATTCGGGCAGTTGCATGGTCGCAATCTGCTCCGACTCCATCACTATGACGTTACGCATGCTTGTTGCGTCGCTGCGGTAGCACCACGGTTCGCGTCGGCGGAAAGGAAAAGCCAACAATGAGCACACTCAAGGTCGCGGCTGCGCAACTCGGGCCGGCCACGGGCGACAAGGCTGACATCGTCAGCCGGATCGCGGCACTCATCGATGAGGCCGGCCGCCAGGGCGTCCAGTTCGTGGTCTTCCCGGAGCTCGCCCTGTCGCCGTACTTCGCGACCCAGGTTCTCGGTGACGCTGCGTCGTTCGCCGAGACCTCGTTCCCCTCGCCGGAGACCGCCCCGATCATCGAGGCGATCGGGCGGAACAACATCACCGCCGTGATCCCGTTCGCCGAGATGACCCCGGAGGGCCTGTACAACTCCGCCGCCCTGCTGGACGGCTCCGGGCAGGAGCGGGGGCGGTACCGGAAGATGCACATCCCCGGGACGGTCGAGCCCGTCCCCGAGAAGCGCCGTCAGGGCCTGGAGAAGCGTTACTTCCTGCAAGGCAACCTCGGCTTCCCGGCGTACGCCTCGCCGGCCGGAGAGATCGGCATGGCGATCTGCTACGACCGCCGCTTCCCTGAGACGTTCCGCTGCCTGGGGCTCTCCGGCGCGGAGATTTACGCTGTCGTCTTCAACACGGGGTACGACGACACGCTCCCCGATGGCCGGGAGCGGTCGATCGAGGCGCATGACCTGGCCGTGCGCTCGGCGGCGCTCTACAACGGCATCCCGGCCATCGCGGCGGGCAAGGCCGGCATTGAGGACGGAAATCCCTTCATCGGCGCGAGCAGCGTCATCTCCCACACCGGCGAGGTCCTGGCCCGCGCTGCTTCCGAGGGTGACGAGCTGGTAGTGGCCGACCTGGACCTGGAGGCCGCGGCGGCGGCCCGCGCGCGCCTGGACCACAAGGTGAACCGTCGACCGGACCAGTACGACGCCATCGCGAAGGGATACACGCTCGTCGCCGGGTGACGGTGCGGGGCTCCTGAGAGCTCACTTTCAAGTCTTCCGGTTTTGGCCGCTAACGATTTCTGAAGAGTTATCCCGGGGCCGCTTCAGAAATGCCCGGCGGCCCGGGATAACCTGCCCCGCCATGGCTGTGGCATGGCGGGGCAGGTCGCGCAACACGATGTTTACGCCGCCCCGGTTGTAGCGAAACCTGGCGCGCATTTAACTCAGAATATGTAGCGCCGTCCCCCTAACAACTCCAACGCCGAGGAAACGAGCCACATGTTGGACTACAACGAAGAGGTCGCGAAGGTCGAGCACCAGCGCGACAACCCCACGATCGGGCTGGGTGAGAAGCCGGCCGTGGTTGTCGTCGATTTCCAGCTTGCCTTCACCACCCACGGGCGGTCCGACACCGAGTCGGCGCTGGCGGCGACCGCGAAGCTGCTCGAGAAGGCCCGTGCCGTGGGCGTGCCGGCCATCTACCTCGCGGTTGCCTACGACACCATGGACGACGTCCCCCTGGCCTGGCGGCGCGAGGGTGGGATCTTCGCCCGCTGTCAGCGGGGCCTCGCCACCGGGGCGATCAACCCGGTCGTGGCGATGGAGCCTGCCGACCAGCTGGTCGAGAAGCGCCACGCCTCCGGCTTCTACGACACCGACCTAGACGAGAAGCTGAAGGTGCTCGGCGTCGACACGCTCCTGATGTGTGGCACGTCGACCAGCGGCTGCGTGCGCTGCACGGCCGTCGACGGTGCCGCCCGCTCGTACCGCGTGATGATCGTCGACGAGTGCTGCGACGACTGGCGGCCGGTGTCCACGGCGGCCGCGCTGTACGACCTCGCGGACCGGTACGCCGACGTCGTCCACCTCGAGCAGATGCTCGAGTACCTCGACCGGGTCGGCGCGCCGGCCACGGCGGGGGTGTGACCCCGGTCCCTTCTGGTGCGGCGAGTGCCGCTTTTCCCCCCGCGGATTATTTCTGCTGAGATAAATCATCGCGCCGGGCCGGGTTTCGGTCTGGCGCGATTTTTGTTGGGGCCAATTCGATGTGCCGCCGTCCTGTCGAATTGATGCCATAGCCCGCGTAGGCGGTTCGACGGCCCTATCGGCGCAACTCACGCGTGACATGTCCTCTCCTCCGTAGCAAACCCGTAACGCAGCAGTCACCGAAGAATAGGAATGTCCGGAAAGAATTGCCTTGCTGCGACCACCAATGCTTGTGGCAGAGATGGATTCAGGATTGAGTTCGGGTGTAGGCGACTTGGTGGTTGGCCCGCGGGCACAGACCCGTTCGCACGCTCTCCGGAGGAAATGTCTCATGGCAGTTGAAGACGCGGCGCCACTGGCGCGCAGTCTGCGCGGTATCGCTGTCCCGAGGATCGCATCCGTGATCGGCGGCCGGCTGATCAGCGCGATCTTGGTCATCTGGGGTGTCGTGACGCTGACGTTCCTGCTGACCCGCGTCTTCTCGGGCGACCCGACCAACCTCTTCGCCCAGCCAACGGATACAGCGGCCGACCGCGCGGCGATCCGGCAGCGCCTGGGTCTGGCCGACCCGATCCCGGTTCAGTACGTGCACTACCTGAACGACGTCATCCACGGGAACCTCGGTACTTCGTACCTGACGTTCCGCCCGGTCACCGCGGATCTCCTGAATAAGCTTCCGGCGACGGCTGAGCTCGCGGTCTACGCGCTGATCTTCGGGGTCGTCGTCGGCGTCGCCGTCGGTGTCCTTTCCGCGGTCTTCGAGGGCTCGCTCTTCGACAAGGCCACCCGCATCTTCACTGCGGCGGGACTGGCGCTGCCCCAGTTCTGGGTCGCGCTCATGCTGATCCTGATCTTCTACGTCCAGCTGCACGTCGTCCCAGGCCCGACGGGGCGGCTGGCCATCGGAATGCAGCCGCCACCCACGGTCACGGGGTTCTACACCATCGACAGCATCCTCACCGGCCACCTGTCGACCTTCTGGCCCGCTGTGCGTCAGCTGATCCTGCCCGTGCTGACACTCGGGTACGTTGTGGCGTCGCCGCTGGCCGGCGGTACCCGGTCAGCGATGATCCTGGCGCTGAGAGCCGACTACGTCCGCACCGCGCGCGCCCTCGGACTCTCCCGGAGCCGCATCTGGTTCGTCTACGCGTTCCGGAACGCCATGCTGCCGGTCATCACCATGCTGGCCGGACTGGTCGCGTTCGTGCTGTCCGGCACGGTGCTGATCGAGGCTGTCTTCGGCTGGCCGGGGGTCGGGCAGTACGCCCTGAACGCGCTCCAGCAGTCCGACTTCCCGGCCGTCCAGGGATTCGTGCTCTACGCGTCGATTCTCTACGTGGTCATCTACCAGCTGCTGGATATCGCCTACAGCTTCGCCGACCCGAGGATCCGCTCATGACCACATCTCTTGACCCAGCACTCGAAGCCATCGCGCCGAACCCGAGCCGGCTCTCGCGCGTTCCTGGAGCGATCCGAAGCATCCGCTCGTCGCCAGGAACGCTGCCGACCGGACTGGGCATCCTGGGGTTCCTGGTGCTCATCTCCCTCGTGTCCCTGGTCTGGACGCCGTTTCCTCCGACGGAGACTGGCATAGGCCCGGTCAGTGGCGCACCTAGTGCCGCGCACTGGTTCGGCACCGACTCCCTCGGCGCGGACGTCTTCTCGCGGACGATCGCCGCGGGCCGCACGGATGTCTTCTTCACGATCGTCACCGTGGGCATCGCGCTGGTGATCGGCTCGGTCTGGGGTGCGCTGGCCGGCTTCTTCGGGGGCTGGTTCGAGACGGTCACCCTGCGCCTGCTGGAGATCGTCCAGTCGTTCCCGGCCCTGCTGATGGCCCTGCTCGTCATCGCGATCCTTGGCCCCGGGACGCTCAACGTGATCCTGGTCGTCGCCATCCTCCCGCTTCCCCAGTTCGTGCGGCTCGCGCGGGCCGAGGTGATGACCAAGAAGAACTGGCAGTTCGCCGAAGCCGCGCGCATGGTCGGCAACCAACCGCTGGTGGTGCTGTTCAAGCACCTGATGCCGAACAGCTGGCGCCCGCTCCTGTCCTACGCCTCGATCAGTGCGGGGTGGGTGTGCGGGAACATCGCGGCCCTCGGCTTCATCGGGCTGGGCATCCAGCCCGATGCCGTGGAGTGGGGTTCCATGATCGCCCGCGGTGAGTCCGACGTCGTCAGCGGCGCCTGGTGGGAGTCCTTCTTCCCCGGCATGGGGATCCTGGTGCTGGCCATCGGCTGCCAGCTGATCGGCGACGGAATCGCCGCCCGCAACCGAGGGGAGCAGCGATGACAACGGCGAAGACGGAACCGGCGCGGAAGACGGGCAATCTCGTCACCGTCACCAGCTTCGGCGGCGGTTTCCGGACCGGGGCGGGCTTCAAGCCGGTGCTGCACGATGTCTCCTTCGCGCTGCCCGAGGGCAAGCTGACCGCCATCGTCGGCGAGACCGGATCCGGGAAGACGATCCTGGCGCTGTCGATGATGGGCCTGGCCGCCTCGACGTTCGTCAAGACCGGCGGCTCGATCGAGTACGCCGGGGCCGACATCTCGGCCTACGACGACCGGGCCTACCGGGGTATCCGCGGCGGCGAGTTCGCCATGGTCTTCCAGGACGCCCGCGCCGGGCTGAACCCGGTGCTCTCGGTCGGCAAGCAGCTCGTCGACGCCTGCCGTGCCCACCGGCGCGTCTCGGTGGCACAGGCCCGGGAGATCGCCGAGGAGCTGGTGCGCAAGGTCCGCGTTCCCGAGCCGGCGCAGCGCATGAAGCAGTTTCCGCACGAGTTCTCCGGCGGCATGGCGCAGCGCGTCATGCTGGCGCTCGCGCTGATCTGCCAGCCCAAGCTGCTCATCCTCGACGAGCCGACGACCGGCCTGGACGTCACCATCCAGGCCGACATCATGGAGCTGATCGTCGACCTGGTCCGCGGCGGCGGCACGACCGCCTGCCTGATCACGCACGACCTCGGTGTCGTCGCCGAGACCTGCGACGACGTTGTGGTGATGTTCCGCGGCGAGGTCAAGGAGACCGGCACGGTCGCGGAGGTGCTCGCGCAGCCGAAGGACAGCTATACCGAGCAGTTGCTGCGCTCTAGCCGATTCGAGGAGATGCCCGCATGAATACCCCGGTGCCGCACAGCCCCGCTCTGAACGTGGTCGGGCTGCACAAGGAGTTCCGCGTCAAGCGCGGCGGACGCACCCGCACCCTGGTCGCCGTCGACTCCGTCAGCGTCGACATCCATCCGGGCGAGACCGTCGCCCTAGTCGGCGAGAGCGGGTCGGGGAAGTCCACGGTGGCCCGTTGCATCGTCCGGCTGACCGATCCCACGAAGGGGGCGGTAGCCGTCGACGGCCGCGAGCTGGGCGGCCTGACCCAGCGAGAGCTCTCCCGGGCGTACGGCGACATCCAGATGGTCTTCCAGGACCCGAACTCCTCACTGAACCCCCGGATGACGGTTCGCCAGGTCCTGACCGAGCCGCTGCGACTGCACACCAAGATGGACCGCAAGGCGCGCGATGCCCGTGCCGCTGAGCTGCTCACGCTGGTCGGGCTGAGCCCGGAGCACCTCGGCCGCTACCCTTCCGAGCTCAGTGGCGGGCAGCGGCAGCGCATCGGGATCGCCCGCGCTGTCGCGGTCTCGCCGAAGGTGCTGCTGCTCGACGAGCCGACTTCCTCCCTCGACGTGTCGGTCCGCGGCCAGGTGCTGGACCTGCTTCACAACCTGCAGGTGCAGCTGCAGATGGCCTACCTGTTCATCAGCCACGACCTGGACGTCGTGCGCAAGATCTCCGACCGGGTCATCGTGATGTACCTGGGTTGCATCGTGGAGTCCGGGTCTACGGAGGAGATCTTCGAGCACCCGACGCATCCGTACACGCGGGCGCTGCTCTCCGCGGCTCCGCAGATCGATAAGAAGGACCGCCGCGAGCGCACCCGTCTCGAAGGCGAGATCCCCAGTCCGTTCGATGCAGGCGTCGGCTGCCGCCTAGCCGGACGGTGCCCGCAGGCCCAGCCGTCGTGCCGGACGGAGCGCCCGGCGCTGGCTCCCGTGTCGCTGACTCACGAGGTCGCCTGTCCCGTCGTGCTCAACGGTGAGCGAATCGTACAAGCCGCACAGCCGGCTGTTTCCATGAAGTAATGAGGTGCAGGAAATGACTACCTTTGAATACACACCCAGTCGGCGCCAGGTCCTTGCGGGTGGTGCTGGCCTCAGCCTGCTCGCCTTCCTCACTGCGTGCGGCGCCCAGGGCAGCAGTGCCGGGGGCGCCTCGGGTGCCGCGGATCAGCTGATCGTTGCCTGGCCGAACGATGCCGACTCGCTGGACCCGCAGAATAGCTCGTACTCGTTCCAGGACTGGGATCTTTGCTGCAACCTATATGAGACCCTCGTGTCCCCGAAGTTCGTGGCCAACGGCCAGGGCGTCATGGTGTGGGACGGCCTCGATCTCGCGCCGGAGCTGGCCGAGTCGTACACCATAAACGGCGACACCGCGACCTTCCACTTGAGCAAGGGCAGGAAGTTCTACCCGACCGGCAACCCCCTGACCGCCGACGACGTCCTCTACTCGATGCAGCGCCTCTTCGCCCTCAAGCAGCAGAGCTCGCTCAACACCGCCGGCATCTTCAGCGTGAACCAGATCAAGAAGGTCGACGACTACACGGTGGCGATGACGTTCACCGACTCCAACGGAAAGCCGATCGAGGTGAACGGGTTCCAGCTCGCGGTCTTCCGGTGGCCGAACCTGCCGATCCTGGACTCGGTGGAGGTGAAGAAGCACGTCACCAGCAGCGACCCCACCGGCACAAACTGGCTCAAGAACAACACGGCTGGCACCGGACCCTACTACATCAAGAGCCGCACAATCGGCCAGCAGATCGAGCTTGCGGCGGTTCCCGGCAACCCGAGGAAGCCCGCCTACAAGAACGTCACGATCCAGGTCGTCGGGAACGTCCTGTCGCTGCTCAAGGGCGGCTCCGTCAACCTGGGGGTCTACGGGCTCACGCAGAATGACGTCGACAGCCTCGCGAGCGACACCTCCTTGGATGTTCTCTACTCCAAGGCACCGGAGTTTTTCATGCTGCAGATGGGCACCGACACCAACGGCCCGTTTGCCAACGAGCTGGTCCGTCAGGCCGTCGCGTACACCATTCCCTACGACCAGATCATCAAGTCGATCTTCGACGGCAAGGTGGCCAAGGACCTGTCCATGGTGACCGTAGGCGCCAACGGCTACGCCCCGGCCTGGTCCAAGTACACCTCCAACATCGCTAAGGCCAAGGCGCTGATGGCCCAGGCCGGAAACCCGAAGGTCTCGGCCCCGCTCCACTTCCTGAACTCCGACCCGACGATCCAGAGCATGGCGATCCTGATCAAGGACGCCGCAGCCCAGGCCGGTATCGAGTTCGTCCTCACCCCGGAGACGACCGCGTCGCAGTCGGCGCTCACCACGGCGCGCGCCATAACGGGGAAAGGTTCGCCCGACGCCCTGCTCTACAAGTGGGGCGTGTGGATGGACGACCCGTCGATCACCATCGGCTACTTCTTCACGAAGGGCGGCGTCTCCAACTACCCGTTGTGGGACGACCCGCGGGTCGACGAGATCTCGGCGAAGTGGTTCGGGAAGCCGCCCTCGGCTCAGCGTGCGGCCGACTACGAGGAGGCCCAGCAGATTATTGCCAACGCTGCGCCAATCATCCCGATTGTCCACTCCAACCGCGTCATCGTCACCGCCAAGGGCATGACCGGTGTGACCATCTCCCCGGAGATGTGCGTGCGTTACTGGCCCATCAAGCCGGCTGCGGCCTGACGGCTCCGGTATGAGGAGGGAACTCAGATGATGGTCGTTGTTGTCGGTAATCCCAAGCCAATGTCGCGCACCCGCGCGGCTGCGGAGATGATTGCCACGAAGCTCACCGGCGAGGCGCCGACGGCCGTCATCGACGTCATCGACCTGGGTGCCGGACTTCTCGGATGGGGCGACCCCAAGGTCGCTGACGCGAAGGCGACGGTCCTGTCTGCCGACTCCCTAGTGGTGGCATCTCCGACCTTCAAAGGCGCCTACACCGGGTTGCTGAAGCTCTTCCTGGACCAGTTCGGCGCCGGCGAGCTCGATCAGAAGCTGACCTTCCCGGTGATGCTCGGCGGCTCCGATGCCCACGCGCTCGCACCGGAGGTCACGCTACGACCGGTGCTGGTGGAGATCGGCGCAAGCTGCCCGGCGCCGAGTCTGTACCTGATCGACAAGGAGTACGAGACGTCACCGCGTCTCGACGAATGGCTCGCTATCGCGCGCCGATCGCTCACAACCAGCTCTGGGAGGTCGTAGTCGCCGAAACCCTGGTCGGCGCCGGAAGCTGCAGGCGCTCGCCCGCACCGCCGGTCAGTCAGCCAAGCCCGGCCGTGGGGACGCCCAAGGTGACGCTGGGGGCCAGCGGCCGTACCTGGACGAGCTTGCCGTTCTGCCATTGGGTGATGTAGTACGGCGTGATCGCCGTGTGCGTGGACTGGTTGAACTTGACCAGCCCGGCGGTGGTCTGCGCGTCGGTCTGCGAGATCGCGGTGTTGAGCTTGCCGGGGACCGCGGCGCCGGCCTTGGCGAGCGCGTCGGTCAGCACCTCGGCCACCGCGTACGCAACTGCCGCCGCGGCGTAGTCCGGGTGGCCTGCGTACTTCTTGCCGAGCGTGGGAGTGATCGTGGCGAGCTGTCCGGGCGAAGCCTGGCCGGGGCTCCAGTAGCTTTCTGACAGGGTGCCCTGGGCGAGGCTGCCCAGCGACTGCCACCAGGAGTCGGCGTCCGACGCCTTGGCCAGGAATGCCGCCTTCGGGTGGAACCCGGAGGACTTCAGCTGCTTCCACAGCGCGACGCCGCCGGCCGGGGCTATCTGCCCGGCCAGCAGCTGCGCCCCCTTGGCCTTGGCGTCAGCGGTGAACGAGGAGAAGTCCGTCGTGCCGACCGGGAAGGTGTAGTCACCGACCACGTCCAGGCCGTCGGCCTTGAACGCGGCCTTGTACAGCGGCCGCTCCACCACGCCGTCCGGCTCGTTGTCGGTGAACAGCACGACCTTCTTGTTGCTCGGCACCGACGCCAGCGCCTTGGCCGCGTCCGCGGCCTGCTGCTGCTCGTCGTAGAAGAGGTCCCAGGAGTAGTTCCAGCCGGTCTTGTCGCCGCTCGTAAACTCCTCCACCGGCATCTGCGACGTCAGGAACGGGACGCGCAGCTGCTCGGCCGCCAGCGCGGTGGGCAGGACGATCAGCGGGGTGGCGAACCCGAGCAGCGCCACCGCGTGATCCTGGAGCACTAGCTCGCGCGCCTGCGAGCTGGCCGTGCTGGGATCGCTGCCGTTGTCCAGGACGACCAGCTTGAGCTTTTCCTTCGTGCCGCCTGTGGCGATGCCGCCGGCCGCGTTCACGTCCGCGATCTCCTGCTCATAGCCAGCCTCTAGCGGCGGGCCGAGCACGCCCAGGGAGCCGGTGAGCGACAGCGTGGCGCCGATCACGATCGTTCCGCCCGAGCTCACGGTCGTTACCCCCGGCCTCGACGACCCGGTGCCGCTACCGCCGCTGCAGGCGGCCACCGCCAGCGCCAGCGGGACGGCAAGCACCACGCGCTGCAGCATTCTCGTTCGTGTTCTCAACAAGAATTCCTTTCGTCCGAACGGTGCAGTGCTTCGATATCGGCGTCCACTGGTACCGCTCAGGCTCCGAACCGCGGCACGGGCGCGTCGTCGGCCGCGATGAGCACCGTCCGGGACTGCGTGTAGAAGTCGATGTCGACGTGCCCGGCTGCTGCGCCGGGCCGGCCTGGCCGGTGGCCTGCGATTGCGGTTTGCAGGTCCTGCGGGTTGTGGGAGTTCACCCAGGTGCCTGCCGACTCGATGGCTGGGGCCAGACGGTGCGCTCGCTGCAGGTCAGAGGTCCAGATGTAGGCCGCCGTCGGGTTCCTGACGGCGTTGGCGAGCGAGACGGCTTCTTCGTCGGTGTCGAACGGCGTGACGCGGACCACCGGCCCGCAGATCGGTTCGGTGAAGATCTGCATCGACGGTGTCACGTCGGCGAGCACGGTCGCGGCGCGGTAGTTTCCCTCCGGTAGGCCGGCCGGCCGTCGTCCGCCGGCCGCCAGCCGCGCGCCTTCCCTGACGCCGAGTCGCACGCGGGAGGTGAGCGTGTCGAAGTGCTCGGCGTGCGGCAGTGCCCCGACCTGCGTCGCCTGGTCGGAGGGGTCACCGACGCGGATGCGGTCCGCTCGCTGGGCGAGGCGCCTGACGAGGGTGTCGTAGACGGGGCGCTGGACGAGGATC
>JAWWPV010000120.1:0-3373 GCA_033854775.1 Trebonia sp. | reverse complement strand
GAGCTCGGCGCGGGGCGCGTGCTCGCGCTCGTGACCAGGCGGCCGCTCGGCCAGCGGCAGATCGGGCAGCTCAGGCACCTCGCCGACCAGCTTCGCGCCCGCGTCTTGCTGCTGCCCCTCGTGGCCGGAGCGGCCGACGTGGTGACCCGCCCGGAGTCGCTGGTCCGCACCGTCCTCGCCGCTGCCGAGCAGCTTCCGGCGAGCACGCTTGTCGTCCCGGTGCCCCTGCCACCGCGCGACGACCCCGCGGCGGACCTGCTGGCCCGCGCCGTGGTCGCAGCGGGCTACGGGGCGACTCACCTCCTGGTGGAAGCGGGTGGCGCGGGAAGAGCAGGCCGAACTCGTTCGGATGAAACTGATTTTGATCTTTCCAAGCTCGGCATCGAGATCCTGGCGGAAGGCGAGTGGGCCTACGACCCGGCCGCCGAGGTCTGGCGCCCACTCGGCCTGATCGAGCCGGGGATGGAGCGTGGCGAGCTGTCCGACGGTGAGCTCGGCGAGCTGCTCGACTCCGGCGACGAGGTGCCCGCCTGGCTGATGTCCGCGGGTGTGGCCGCGGAACTGCGCCGCGCCCGGCCGCCGCGCGCCAGGCGCGGCGTCGTCGTGTTCTTCACCGGGCTGTCCGGTTCTGGGAAGTCCACGCTTGCCAGGGACCTGCGCGACGCGCTGCTCGAGCGCGGCGACCGGACGGTGTCGCTGCTCGACGGCGACCTGGTGCGGCGGCTGCTCTCCGCCGGGCTCACGTTCTCGCGCGAGGACAGGGACCTGAACATCGCCCGCATCGGGTACGTGGCCGCCGAGGTCGCGCGGCACGGCGGGATCGCCATCTGCGCGCCGATCGCCCCCTACGCGGCGGCCCGCGCCAGGGCGCGCGAGATGGTCTCGGAGACGGGCGACTTCGTGCTCGTGCACGTGGCGACGCCGCTCGAGGTATGCGAGGCACGCGATCGCAAGGGGCTGTACGCGCAGGCGCGCGCCGGGGTCATCGGCTCGTTCACCGGGATCTCCGACCCGTACGAGGAGCCGGACGACGCCGACCTGGTGATCGACACGTCGGTGGTCGCCCGCCACGACGCGGTCGCGGCGGTGCTCGCGCACCTCACGCGGGCCGGCTGGCTCGCTTTACGGGCCCCGCGTTACCTGACGGTCTCTTCGTCCTCGGCGTCCTCGACCGTGGCGCCCTCTTCGAGGCGGCCGCGGAGCCCGGTGACCTTCCCGCCCGCCTTGGACAGGCGGCCGTTCAGCCTGTCGGCGATGATGGCGCGCTGCTTGTTCAGCAGGATGTAGCTGGCAAGGGCGCTGATGACCAGGCCGAGGGCGAGCAGCAGGACGCCGCGCGCCCCGGCCACGTACAGCAGGATCACCGCGCATCCGAACATCAGGATGCGGGCGGACGTATAGGCAAGGATGCTTGCCCAGGTTCTGCTCTTCATCGCACTACCCAGTGTAGGACTCCGTCTGGAGGATGGCGGTCAGCAGGGTGGGATCGATGTTGCCGCCGGAGAGTACCGCGACGATCGGTTTGTCGGTTCCGGAAGCGATGCCAAGCTCCGCCGCGTCGCGGCAGAGCGCAGCGGCGACCGCGGCCGCGCCGCCCGGCTCGGCGATCAGCCGGGCCTGCCGGGCGAGACGGCGGATTGTGTCGAGCATCTCGTCCTCGGAGACCGTGACGATGTCGTCGACGTACGCCTGGATGTGCGGGAAGGTCAGCGCGCCGACCTGCTCGACGCGGAGCGCGTCGGCCTTCGTGCGCGAGGTCTGCGCGGACGTCCAGGCCACGCGGGTGCCCGCGTGCAGCGAGTCGCGGGCGTCGGCGGCCAGCTCTGGCTCCACCCCGATGACCCTCGTGCCCGGCAGCAGGTCCTTGACCGCGACCGCGATGCCCGAGATGAGCCCGCCGCCGCCGACCGGGACGAGGACGGCGGCCGGCGCCTTCGCCCCCTGGAGCGGCCCGGTGGTGAAATCCTCGGCGATCTCCAGGCCGGTCGTGCCCTGCCCGGCGATCACGTCCCTGTCGTCGAACGGCGCGACCGGGTGGTAGCCCCGCACCCGGGCGATCTCGTCGGTGGCCGCGGTCCTGGCGGCGAGCGTCGGCGCCACGCGGATCAGTTCCGCCCCGGTCGACGCGATCGCGTCGGTCTTGACCGCGGGCGCGTTCTCCGGGACGACGATCACGGCGCTGATGCCGAGCAGCCGCGCCGCGTACGCCACGGCGAACCCGTGATTGCCGCTTGAGTGCGCGACCACCCCGTCGGGCCGGGCGCAGGAGTCTAGTCCGCGCGTGACCGCGTAAACGGCGTTGTAGGCGCCGCGCAGCTTGAACGCGCCGGTCGGCTGGAGGGACTCCGGCTTGATCAGCAGCGGGGCCGACGCCTTGACCGCCCCGGTGAACGGGATCAGCGGGGTACGGACCGCCACGCCGCGCAGCCGGCCGGCGGCTGCGCTTATCTCAGCAAGCGACACAAGCTCAGGCACGCCGCTACCCTAGCTGAGACCGGGCGTCCGCGTGGCGACACGCCGCACCGGTGATACTCGCGGGTCACACAGAGCGATCGGCGAATCGCTAAGCTAATTTCCCGAAATCTAGGCAGAAAGTACCCGTTTGTCGCCAAACTAAGGGCATACTCCGACCGAGTCCGAGGAGATGGAACGTGGACGGCAACAATGAGCGGCTGCTCACCCCTGGGGAGGTAGCCGCCCTGTTCCGGGTGGATCCGAAGACAGTGACGCGCTGGGCCGCGTCCGGGCGGATCACCAGCATCCGCACACCTGGCGGGCACCGACGGTTCCGTGAATCCGAGGTGCGCGCCCTGCTGCGCGGCGACAGTGAGGCTTCACCCGAGGGCCACCCCGCGGCATCCTAGCTGGGGGCCTTCTTCGCCGGGCGCGCCGCCGATCGCGGCTCGCCCGGCCACTTCAACGCTATTCGGGGCCGGCGCCGGGATCATCCGGCTGGAAGAACTCATCCCCGACGAGCCTGGCGAACTCCTGGAACTCACGCAGGAGCGCGGCATCGCCCGCCCGCCACTGGCCCTTGCGCTCCTCCACCTGGTCCGGGGTGAGCGCGTGCTCGGCCAGCCGGGCGTACTCAGTGTCGTCCGGCCCGATCTCCACGTAGACATCGCCGATGAGCCGGCCGTCTCCCGTGTGGATAGCGGTTTGCGGAACCTGCAGGTTCCCGTTAGGTAGTCGTATGACGAACATCGCAGCTCACCTAGATGCCATAACGCCGGTTGAAGTAGAGCATCACCCGGAGTGCGATCCGGGTGTTGCCGCTCAGCATGTCGACCAGCGCAGGCCGCTGCGCTGACGCGATCGCGGCAAATGAGTCCGCGAAGAACTCCTTGCGGCCGAGACCGCCACGCTGGCGATG
>JAWWPV010000119.1:0-4769 GCA_033854775.1 Trebonia sp. | reverse complement strand
GAGTGTGTCCGGCGGGTCGTAGCGGACCAGGATCGCGAAGTCGACCGCCAGGCCCCGGCCGACCTCCTCGGCGACCGCGGCGAAGACCTGCTCCGGCGGAGTCGCCCGGGCCACCAGCGTCGCGACCCGCCGCAGCGCGGCCTGCTCCTCGGCTAGCCGGGCCAGGGCGGCGCGGCCGTCGGTGTTCGCGACCGCCGTCGCGACCAGCTCGGTGAACGAGGCCAGCCGCGCCTCGGTGTCCGCGGGCAGCGGCTGCTCCAGGGTCGACCCGGCGAGAATCGCCCCCCACAGCCTCCCCTCGACGAGGATCGGCGTCCCGACTGCGGAGCGGATGCCCATCTCGCGGATGGCGGCACCGAGCGTCCCCGAGGAGCTGTCGGCGTAGCGGTCGACCCGGGCCGGGCGGCTGGTCTCGAACACGAGCGTGCTGAGGTTGTACCCCGTCAGGGGCCACCGGCTGCCCACGGGAAAGTACCTGCGTGCCATGCCCCAGGCCGCGACGGAGGTCTCCGTACGGTCGGGCTCGTAGCGGAACAGGTTCGAGAGGTCGACGGGGAACAGCTGCCCGACCTCCTCGGCGACCGCGGCGAACACCGCCTCCGGCGGTTCGCCCCGCGCCACCAGCATGGCCACCCGCCGCAGCGCGGCCTGCTCCTCGGCCAGCTGACCCAGCCGCGCCTGATCGGGCGGATCACGGCCCACCGTCCCGTTGGGGGCACCGGCGCCGGTACCTAGCGCGTTCATTAAGTCACAGTAGCCCGGTGCCTGGCGGCCAGCAATGTCAGCAGCACCGCCGGCCCTGGCCACTCGTAGCGGTACCGCCGTAATCATCGCGTCTAGCGCCACCAGGGGAGGCGCCGCTGCTCGGCCAGGTCCGAGGCCGGCCCGGTGATCGCACGCGCATGCGAGCTGAGGTGCCGCAAGGACTCTTCCACCCAGAGCAGGTGCGGATGAGGTGCGTCGATGATCCGGACTAGTTCCGCCCGGTTAGCCTTGCCGCTGCTGCCAGCGTGGCCTGCACCGTCAGACCCGCCAGTCCCGTCGACGCCACCAACCTGGCCAGGCGCGGCGGTGCCGCTGTTCCCGTCAAGGCCGACGAGCGCCGGGACACCGACCGGCAGCGGCACCTCATGGGGAGAGGGCCGGCCCACGAGGGCGGCGACCCGCTCGTAAAAGCCCGCGAGGTTCGCCATGTCATGCTCCAGCGTGCCGCGCGCGCGGTCCGTGCTCGGATGAAGGTGCCTGGCTGGCTCAAGCGCCTGGAGGCTGGCCAGCGAGGTGGCGGTGAGCCTGAGCTGCATGGTAGCCACCACCAGCGTCCACAGGTCCTCCTTCGACAGCCGCTTCGCGCCCTGCTCGACGAGGTAGCCGCGGAGCGCCTCGTCCAGCCGTATCCCCGCGGTGACGGCGGCGGTAGCCGTGTCTGGCGGATCGCGCCGGGTGCCCAGGGCCCAGTCCACCGCCTGGGTCAGGTACGCGGCGCCGCGCCGGAACGCGTCGGCGAGATCGTCGCCGACGACCGAAGAGGCGCCCCGCGGCCAGAACAGGACGCCGACCACCAGGCTCACCGCACAGCCCATCGCCACGTCCTGGACCCGGAGCAGGCCCAGCTTCCAGCCGACCGGCTGGAGCAGGTTGAACAAGACCACGACGACGATGGTGAACGCCGCCTGCCCGACGGCGAACGGCAGCGTTCCCGGCGCGTATGCGGCCACCGCGACGGCGATCGGCAACGCCGCCCAGAGGACAGGCGTGCTGGTCCCGAGGCCGAGCAGCAGCAGGGCGCCAGCGGCGAAGCCGATCACGGTGCCGCCAAGCACGCGCAGCGCGTTAGACCCGGTGGACACCGCGTTGCTGCGCAGCACCGACAAGGTGCCGAGCACCACCCAGAGCCCATGCTGGACACCGGTCTGGTCGGCCACCAGGACGGCCGCGGCCAGAGCCAGCGACCCGCGCACGCTGTTCTGGAACCAGACCGAACGCAAGCTGGCATGCCTGGCCACGACCCGGATCACGCCGGACGGCGCGGCGGCCCGCCGTCCGGCCGTCGTCTCTTGCCCCCGGGCTCCGTACCAGCCGCGGCGCCGGGCGGCGATGGTCTCGGGACCGGCGCGCCTGGTCGCGATCAGCGCATCCCCGACCATGGCACGGACGGCGATGGAGATCGTCGCGGCGTGAATGGCGCGACTCGCGGTGACTTCCACCAGGTCATCGTCGCCGCCGGCGTCAAGCGACCGGTGGCACGTGACACTGGCCTCCTGCCGCCGCTCCATCTCGCCGACATCGGGCAGCGCCGTGGTCTCGTCCTGGCTGGCCAGCAGGTCACCGGTCTGCCTGAGAACCGCGGCGATCGCGGCGAACAGCTCGCGGTCGCACGGCGGGGCGCGGTCCAGGCGCAGGTGGCCGTCGGTGGCGTCGGCGATCAGCGTGGTGCACCACTCGAGCAGTTGCACGACGCTAGCCAGCCCCCGGTCGGTCGTCGCCAGCCCGGTCGGGCGGTACGGCGTGCTCGCGAACACGCTCGTCAGCTCGTTCCTGGCCTGCTGGAACGCATCCCGGTCAGCGGTGCCGGGGGTGCCGCTCACGGAGGTCTCCAGGCGGGCGGCCAGCTCGCGGGCCGATCCGGCCGCCGCCGCGCGCAGCCGGTCTCCTGGCGACGGCGGCGAGAGCAGGAGCACGGCCACCGCCGCAGCCGCCGAGGCCAGCCACCATCCCGCCAGCCGCTCCGGGATCATGCTCACGGTGCCGGGCGTGGCCACCGGCAGCAGGTAGCCGAACAGCGCGCCGTTGACCCCGGACGCCGCGTTGGGCCCGGCGACTCCGGCGAAGAAGATCCCGAACGCGACCGGGATCGTGACCAGCACGGCGAGCCATTCGATCCCGCTGACCGCCGTGCCGATGACCAGCGCGACGCTCCCGGTCACCGCCAGCCCGAGATGCGCCACGATCTTGTCCCGCCTGCTGCCGCCGAACGAGGCCACGATCAAGTGCGCGAACCCGCCGAACGCGGCGAACAGGGCCATCTGGAGGTTGCCGAAGCCCTCGTAGGTCAAGGCGAACACGGCGGGAACCACGAGCAACGCGCGCAAGGCCCGCAGCACGGCGGGTCGCGACCACCCGGGCCGCCACGCGAGCCTGGGCCGCGTTACCTGCTGGGCGGATCCTGGCCGCGGAGTGGGGGTGACGACGTTATCGGGGCGCTCGGCCATGCGTCCTCCTGCACTCTTCAGCGACACGGAAGTCTTTGACCGAGCTGGTACGGCGGTGACCGCGGATCGGTGACCCCGTGCGACGTGCGACCGAGCAGCGCCGCGCCGCCGTGCTCGAGCAGCACGTGAGCAAGTCGGCGGCCGAGCGCCTCGCCGTCGCCGGCCACACCGGTCGCATGCGCCCGGATCACCGAGGAGCCGTCCGGGGCGGCGATGAGGCCGGACACGCGCAGGGCCGGCCCGGTTCCGCTCTCCGCGGTCAGCTCGGCCAGGGCGCCGACGGGTGCGGTGCAGCCGGCGTCGAGCCCGGTAAGGAAGCCGCGTTCGGCGAGCGCCGCTGCCCGGGTCGGCGCGTGGTCGAGGGTTCTGAGCTGCGCCGCCGTGACCGGGTCGTCGGTGCGGCACTCGATGGCCAGCACGCCCTGCGTAGGGGCTGGCATGAGCAGCGAGGGGTCGAGGGGCGTGGCGACCCCGTCGAGCAAGCCGAGCCTCGACAGCCCGGCCATCGCCAGCACGAGGGCGTCTACCTCGCCGGCGGCGAGCTTACGCAGCCGGGTGTCGACATTGCCGCGCAGCGGAACGACCTCCAGTTGGCGGTCGGCCGCGCGCAGCAGGGCGGCCCGCCGCGGTGACCCGGTGCCGATCCGCGCTCCGGGTGGCAGTGCGTCGAGACTCGTGCCGCCCGGCCAGATCAGTGCGTCGCGTGGATCCTCGCGTGCGGGGAACGCCACCAGCTGGAGTCCCGGTACCGGTGCTGTCGGCAAGTCCTTGCAGGAGTGGACGACAAGGTCGACCGTCCCCCGCAGCAACTCCTGGCGCAGGGTGGTGGTGAACACCCCGGTCGTGCCGAGTCGTTCGATCGGCGCGGTCGACTCGTCCCCCGGCGTGGCGACCGTGAGCAGGACGGGTGGCCGACCGCACTGCGCGTGCAGCTGCCGGGCGATCCACCCGGCCTGAGCCAGGGCGAGCGGACTACCGCGGGTGCCAAGCCGCAATGGACGGCGGCGGGCGGGGTTCAAGTCCTGGCCTCATCTGCTCTGAGGTCGAAAAGCTGTTTCAGCGCGTCGAGGTAGACGGGCCCGTCCGGGCTGGTGGAGAACTCTTTGGCCCGGACGGTCGGCCGGTGCAGGACCTTGCGGAGGATGCGGCGGACAGTGGCCGCCGTCTCGGCCCGTTGCGCTTCGGTGAGGTCTGGAAGCCGGTGGTGCAGCCGGGCGAGTTCGGCGTCCGCGAGCTGCGTGATCTGTGCGTGCATCGCGGCGATGACGGGCGCCGCCGCCGTCTGGTTCCGCCGGTCCGTGTACGCGGCCGCCTCGGCGGCGACAATGGCGCGGACCTGGGGGACCTGGTCCGGCACCGCCCGGTCGGCCAGGTGCCGGCCGAGTGCGGTCAGGTCGACGAGCGTGACCCCGGCCAGCCTCCCGACGGCTGCGTCAACATCAGGCGGCATGCCGAGGTCGAGCACGAACAGCGGCCGGCCGCCAGCCTGGGCCCGGGCCGCTGTGGAATCGCTGCGGCGCAATGCCGACGATGGTGAATGGATGGCCATTGACCTGAATC
>JAWWPV010000118.1:0-4592 GCA_033854775.1 Trebonia sp. | reverse complement strand
TGACGATGTCCCTTGTCTGGCCCATCGGGGACACAAAAGCTGGACGGGTGACCTCACCGCCATCTCTTTGCGTAAGTAGCCGCTCTCGTTCTGTGTAGGACTCTATAGTCGCGTTCTGTCAAGGTCGTTAGCGTTGTGGCTACCGCGCAGCCGGACTCGGTCAGTGCGGCGAACCTGCGCAAGGCGGGATTCGGCACCGTGCGCCGCACGGCGTGGACATCAGGTGCCGCGCCTGTGTAGTCCGGCGAGTGCCGCGTCAAGGATCGGCTGCCGGTATTCCGGGGTACCGGGGATCTTCGCGATGGCTACCACGAGATCGAGGATCTGGTCGAGGTCAAGGTCGCTGGCGATCTGGTGTGCGTCCTGGGCGGCGGAGAGCAGCGGCTGGCCGGCTGCGAGCATCCGGCCCCGGGTGTCGAAAACGGGATTCGTTCTGCCGGTGTCCTCAACCAGCCCGATGACGACCGGCCGCTTGGCGGTGACGTACTGAAAGAACCGGCGCAGCCAGGTCGTGAGCCGGTCTCCTGGGCTGTCGCCCTCGACTGTCGCCGCGGCGGCGCAGACCTCGTCGACCTCATCGGTAAGTAGCGCCTCCAGGAGTTCGCGGCGGGTCGCGAAGTTGCGGTACAGGGTTGCCTGGCCGACCCCGGCTCTCCGGGCGACCTCGGCCATTGACGTCTCGGCCCCGGTGGCGGCGAAAGCGGCGCGCGCCGCCTCGAGGATCCGCTGGCGGTTGCGGGCCGCGTCGGCCCGTTTGGCGGGCGGATGGTCAGTCATTCGGTGTCCTTGTATAAGTGGACAGGGTTTCCATATAGTGATGTGGACATCCTCTCCGTTTCCAAGGAGAGTCTACCGAATCTGTTCAAGGATCCGCCATGAGCACAGCAAGCACCCCCGCCGACGGCGACGGCCGGCCCGTCACGTCCCGTTCGCCGCCGGCTGGTGCTGGCGATCTGCTGTCTGAGCGTGGGCGTGACCGGCGTCGACCTTTCCATCGTCAACGTGGCGCTCCCGTCGATCAGCAGGGACCTGCACGCCTCGGTCAGCAGCCTGCAGTGGATGGTCGACGCCTACTCCCTGGTCATGGCCTGCCTGCTCGTGCTGTCCGGCTCGATGGCCGACCGCTTCGGCCGCAAGCGGGTCTTCCAGCTCGGGCTGTCGCTGTTCACCCTCAGTTCCCTCGTGTGCAGCGTGGCGCCCAGTGTCGGGTGGCTGATCGCCTTCCGCGGCCTGCAGGCGGTGGGCGGCTCGATGCTCAACCCGGTCGCGCTGTCGATCATCGCCAGCGTGTTCACCGACCGCCGGGAACGGGCACGAGCGATCGGCGTGTGGGGGTCGGCGATCGGGATCGCCATCGCGGCCGGGCCCGTGCTCGGCGGCGTGCTGGTCAGCGGCATCGGCTGGCGGTCGGTGTTCTGGTTCAACGTCCCGATCGGGATCGCCGCCATCGCGCTCACCCGGAGATTCGTCCCCGAGTCCAGGGCCGCCCGGGCCCGCGCGTTCGACCCGCCCGGCCAGGCGCTGATCATCGTCTTGTTCGCGTCGATCATCGCCGCGACGATCGAGGGCCCCCGCCACGGCTGGGCAGACCCGTGGATCGTCGGACTGCTTGTACTCGCCGTCCTGGCCCTCACCGGGATGCTCGTCGTCGAGCCCCGGCGATCCGAGCCCCTGATCGACCTGCGGTTCTTCCGCAGCCCCCCTTTCTCCGGCGCGAACGTGATCTCCGTCGTGATGACGGCCGGCCTCGGCGGGCTCCTGTTCCTCAACACTCTCTACCTCCAGGACCTCCGCCACCTCAGCCCCCTGCACGCCGGACTGATGATCATTCCGCTGGCCGTGGGACAGGCCGTCGCCGCCAATCTCTCCGGGCGGCTTGTCGCTTCCTGGGGCGCCCGCCTGCCCCTCACGCTGGGCGGCGCGCTACTCGCCGTCGGCGGTTTCCTTCTCGTCCCCCTGACGGCGCACACCGCGAGCATCCACCTGCTGGCCGCCTACGCCGTCTTCGGCCTCGGCGTGGGCATGGTCTCCCCGGCGGTCAGCAACACCGCCGTCTCCGGACTACCGCCAGACCAGGTCGGTGTCGCCGGCGCGCTCGCCGCCAGCGCCCGCCAGTTCGGCAGCTCGATCGGCGTCGCCGTCACCGGCTCGATCGTGGCCAGCACCGGCGCCGGCTTCATCAACTCAAGCCACGCCGCCTTGGCCGTCATCGGAGGCTGCGGACTCGCCGCGCTCGCCCTCGGCGTCATCTCCACCAGCAGCTGGGCTAAGGCCGCCGCCGCTCGCAACGGCCAGCGCCTCGCCACCGCACCGATCCCCGAATCTCAGGGCCACCCTCTGCCCAGCCGGTCCGCAGACCCCACCGGAGCGAGGAAAGAGTAACGCGGTGCCACTCACGGGTCCGGCATCCCGGCAGACATGGCCGGCATCCTGCTCGGCGTCTACCGCGCATTCCGCGCAGGCTGGACCGGCACCCCCACCAGCGACCTCGCCACCATCCTGCAACGAGCGCCCAGGCCGGCCCTCGACGCCGCCTCCGCCGTCGTGACCAGCTGACGGCAGCCACGACCCCCATGACAGGCCCGCAGCAAAGCGGCTGGCTGCCACTCCTCACTTGAAACGCTGCACCCGCCTGGGTTTCCTTGTGACGGACCCGAATCGCTGCGCGCCTGGTGCTCCGGTTCGTCCTCGGACCGTGCACGTCCAGATGCGGCCGGTGCCGACGCGAGCAGCGCAGGGGACAGGAAACCTGGACGGGCCTGGGCCATCTCGCGGGACCGTCCGGTTCGCTCCTGCTCGCAGGCTCCTGCGGGGACACCAGAAATGGGAGCCTACGACCGCGAAGCTCCCGAAGGCTGGAGGAGGAAGGCGCGTCATGGTTTCCGGCCGACGCCGCCCCACATGCCCGCACGTGTTGCGGCTTCGGCGTCGCTGTCAGGGCGCCATTGCTGGATGGGCACAACCCCCGGCTCGAGCAGGTCCAGGCCGGCGAAGAACCTGCCCACCTGCGCGTGGCTGCGCGGGGTCACCCGCTGCGTCATCAGCTGGCTGAGGCGGCCGGCGGCCTCGGCTACGCCGGCCGCCTGCCGTTGCATGTCGCTTGGCACGTGCGAGATCACCAGGAAACTGCCCGGCGCAACCGCCTGCATCAGCGTGGCCACGAGCTGGTATGGATCGTCCTCGTCCCCGATGAGCTGCAAGATCGCGACCAGCATCACGGCGACCGGCTCGCGGAAGTCCAGCAGCTGCGCCGCTTCGGTGAGGATCTTGCCCGTATCGCGGGCGTCGGCATCGAGGTAGCCGGTGGCGCCCTCGGGGCCGCTGGTCAGCAGCGCCCGGGCATGAGTCAGCACGATCGGGTCATTATCGACGTAGACGACCCGGGACCGGGGCGCTATCGCCTGGGCGACCTGATGGGTGTTGTCCGCTGACGGCAGCCCGGTGCCGATGTCGAGGAACTGCCGTATGCCTGCCTCCGCCGCCAGGTAGCGGACAGCCCGCCTGAGGAACGCGCGGTTGGCGCGCACCGACGAGTACATGTCCGGGTAGGCGCGGATTGCCTCATCGCCCGCTTCCCGGTCGGCCGCGAAGTGGTCCTTGCCTCCCAGCCAGTAGTTGTACACCCGGGCAACGTGCGCCACGGTCGCGTCCAACTTCGGCGGCTCATGCCCCTCGCCGGGTGCGGGGCCCCACCACAAGCTACTAGCCATCAGCGCGTTACCGCCTTCGTCTCCGGGGCCATCCGATGCCCGCCCCCATAATCTACTGAGCCAGCGCATGCCGTGCCGTCCTGTCCGCCCCTGAGCGGAGAGCGCTGGACGAGCAGCTGCCGTATGTGGTGGCCGCTGCTGCACCGGGCCAGCAGGACGCTTGGCCTTCGGTCAGTTGGCGAAGCGGGCCGCGAGTTCGGCTATCCGGTTGGGCCGGTGCTCTTGGCGCATCCGTCCGGCGCGTTCTAGCAGGCTCATGCCGTGTAGTGCGCTCCAAAGCAGCTCGGTCGCCGTTCCGTTGTCGTCATTTCCGAGTGCGGCGCCCAGCGCGTTGAAGCCGGAACGCAGTTCGGTCTCCGCGTCGTCTTGCGCGAAGCGCGCATCGATCGGCAGCTGGAACATCGCCTCGTAAAGGGACGGATGCGTCGCGGCGAAGTCCAGGTACACGTCCGCCACCGCTGCAACCGCCTGCCGACCTGCCTTGCCCTCCATGGCCGCCCGCGTCGCGGCCGCCAGTTCCGCGAAGCCTGCGAGCGCCACCGTGCGCATGATCTCCGTTTTCCCGCCTGGGAAGTGACCGTAGAGCACGGGCTGCGTGTATCCGATCGCGTCGGCAAGACGCCGCGACGTGACAGCCGTCCACCCGTCGGCCTCGGCCATTGCCCGGGCTGCGTCGAGGATCTGCTGCCTGCGCTCGGCCATGCGCCGCGTGCGGGCATCTGCCTTCGCCATGGTTCCTCCCCTTGCAGTCTGGCTCGTGACAACCTATGTTAGCAGTGCTAGGAATTCTAGCGCTGCTAGAAAAGGAGTGTCATGCTCATCACGCTCGCTGTCGTCACCGCAACCGTCTTCGGCGTCATGGTTGGCGTTGAGTTCGCCGTC
>JAWWPV010000117.1:0-6785 GCA_033854775.1 Trebonia sp. | reverse complement strand
CACATGCGCACAGGCACGTCAAGTGATTCGGCAACATCGGTCCGTTATGCCCGATGTATATGCCGGTAATACATGGGTTTTGCGGGACTTTCGGCATGACTACGTACCGTGGGTCTCATGGGGATCGAGTGGCGCTGGTCACATGTCGAGGCGTATCGTAGCCATCTAATCACTCTGAGTAGTTTCAGATTCTTAAGCCGAGGGACCCATGAGCGCAGCGGACCACGTCGCGTTCGGCGAGTATGTCCGCTCCCGCAGTCAAGCGCTGCTGCGAGCTGCCCAGGCGATGACGGGTAACCGTACCGACGCTGAGGATCTGCTCCAGGCGACGCTGGTCAAGGCGTACCAGTCCTGGGACCGGATCGATGATCCCGCCGCGCTTGACACCTACGTGCGGCGGGTGATGGTGAACACGCACATTTCTGGATGGCGGAGACGGCGGGTTGACGAGTACCCCACCGACGAGCTACCCGACTCCCCTTCGACGCAGGACGCCACCAGGGACAGCGACCTCCATGACGTGGTGCAGCGCGCGATCGACCGGCTGCCGCGGCAGATGCGCGCCGCCGTGATGCTCAGGTTCTACGACGACATGACCGAGCCCGAGGTGGCGGCGGCGCTTGGCGTTTCCGTGGGGACGGTCAAGTCCACGGTGGCCAGGGCGGTGGCCAAGCTCAGGCAAGACACCGAACTCGGCGCCGACTCCCTGCCGAGCCAGCGAGATCCGTCGTTAGATCCGCCTTGGCCGGGGTGTAATGCACCGTACGTACGTGGCACTATCACCTTCAGAGGAGTTCGGCGGCAATCCGCGGATTCAGTCCAGGGAGCTCAACGAGGAGGCGCGGGACCGTATGGACAGCACGATGATGGATTACCCGCTGACGATCACCACGGTCATGCGCTACGGCACCACGGCGTTTGGTGACAGGGAGGTCGTTACCTGCGCCGGGGACGAGCCGGCCAGGCGGCGGAGCTACGCGGCCGTCGGTGAGCGGTCGGCCCGGCTGGCGAACGCGCTGCGCTCGCTTGGCGTCGACGGCGACCAGCGGGTCGGGACGTTCATGTGGAACAACGCCGAGCACCTTGAGGCCTACCTGGCGATCCCGTCGATGGGCGCCGTCATGCACACCCTGAACCTGCGCCTTTCCCCCGACCAGGTCGGCTACATCGCGACGCATGCCGGCGACTACGCGGTCATCGTGGACGCGTCGCTGGTCCCGCTGTTCGCCGGCGTCCTGCCGCTGGCGGAGACCATCAAGCACGTGATCGTCTCCGGCGCGGCCGACGAGGCCGCGCTCGGCGCGCTGGCCGGCCCCGGCCGCGAGGTCCACTCCTACGAGGAACTGCTCGCCGCGGCGTCGGACACCTTCTACTGGCCCGAGCCTGACGAGCGATCCGCTGCCGCCATGTGCTACACCAGCGGCACCACCGGGCTGCCCAAGGGCGTGGTATACAGCCACCGCTCCTCGTACCTGCACTCCATGGCCGTGTGTACCGCGAACGGGCTCGCCATCAGCGAGCGCGACCGGGTCATGCCCATCGTGCCGCAGTTCCACGCGAACGCCTGGGGGCTGCCTTACGCCGCGATGATGTCCGGCGCCGACCTGGTAATGGCGGACCGGTTCATGATCCCGGCCGCCGTCGCCAAGCTCATCGAGACCGAGAAGGTGACGCTGGGGGCAGGGGTGCCGACGATCTGGCAAGGGATGCTCGCGCACCTGCGCGCGCACGGCGGTGACATGTCCTCGCTGCGGACCCTGGTCTGCGGCGGCTCGGCGCTGCCGGAGGCGGTGATGCGCGCGTACGCCGACGAGTTCGGCATCGGCATGACGCACGCTTGGGGGATGACCGAGCTTTCGCCGCTCGGATCGGTCGCCCGCGAGCCCGTCGGCGTCACCGGCGAGGCGGTCTGGTCGTACCGGTCATCACAGGGGCGGCTGCTCTGTGGCGTCGAGGGCAGGCTGACCGGGGACGACGGCCAGGTCCTGCCGTCCGACGGCAAGGCCGTCGGCGAACTGGAGTGCCGCGGCCCGTGGATCACGGCGTCCTACTACCTCGACGGCGCGCCGGAGAAGTTCCATGACGGCTGGCTGCGCACCGGTGACGTCGGCACCCTGGACGCCGAGGGCTTCCTCCGGCTCACCGACCGGGCCAAGGACGTGATCAAGTCGGGCGGCGAGTGGATCTCGTCGATGGAGCTGGAGAACCTGATCATGGCGCACCCGGCCGTGGCCGAGGCGGCCGTGATCGGCGTGCCAGACGACCGGTGGGGCGAGCGCCCGCTCGCCGCCGTCGTGCTCCGCCCCGACGCCGGCCCGGTCACCCCAAGCGAGCTGCGCGGCTACCTTAGCGAACGGATCCCGCGCTGGCAGCTCCCCGAGCGCTGGTCCTTCATCGACGAGGTGCCGAAGACCTCCGTCGGCAAGTTCAAGAAGACAACCCTCCGCGACCAGTACGCGGCGGGCACCCTGGACGTAACCACCCTGGGCGCCATCCCCCACTAACTCGTCGCCTCAGAAGCGTTTTTTCGCTGGCGCCGAGAGTGCGGCCCCTATATGGGGCCGAACTCTCGGCCCTGACAGGCGTGCCCCAGCAAGGGGGCGAGAGCCCTCATCCACGCCAGCTTTTGTCGGCGGAGCCGACGTCGGGGGGTTCCGGGGGGTCGTCCCCCCCGGGAAGATACTGCGGGCAACGGGGAGGGAGGCGAAGCCTCTCGACCATAGCTCACCGCCTCGGCGGAGGATCGGGGATTTGAACCCCGGATGGGATCACTCCCAAACCGCATTAGCAGTGCGGCGCCATAGACCGGACTAGGCGAATCCTCCAGCACCACGCAACCAACCGGAACCGGAAAGGGCGCGGTGACGATCAGCGTACCGGTACGCGGCCGTGGTCGGCAAAGCGGATGCCGGATCCCGCCCCTTCCCCGCCGCCTCCGCATCGCGTATGTTCGCCTTCAGCACAGACAACGCGGCCGCGAAGGCTTTTCCGACCGCGCTGTCAGCCAACATGGCAAATGACCGTAAGCTTCTAGTGGGAGGCGAAAGCCTTCATTAGCGCCTGGCCACCGGTCACCACCCCTGACCGGTGGCCAGGTTTTTCGTGGTCGAGGAGGGTTCATGCCGGCATCGGGTGACTGGGTGACCGTTGGCATCGACAACGGCGGCACGGCGAACAACGGGACGGTGCTCGACGCCGACGGCACGTTCCTAATCGCGGAGATGGCCGAGCTGCCCAGCCTGGTGCGGGAGGGGCCCGACAAGGCCATCACCGCGCTCGTCGACTCCTTCGACAAGGTGCTCGGGTTGACCAGGGTCTCGAGGGAGAAGGTCCGGGCGGTCGGGCTCGACACGCCGGGGCCGGCCAGCGCGGATGGTGTCCTGGCCACCGGCGGGGCGACGAATTTCGGCCACCAGGACTGGTCCAGGTTCAACATCAGGGCGGCCCTGGAAGAGCGGCTGGGCATTCCCGTCCTGTACAACAACGACGGCAACGCCGCCGCTCTCTACGCCCATTACGTGCGGCACGGCGCGGAGGCCGAGCAGCGCAGCTCGGTGTCGGCGATTGTCGGCACCGGATTCGGCGGCGGCGTGATCAACGACGGGCGCATCGTCAAGGGCGCGGCCGGGATGGCCGGCGAGCTCGGTCACATGGCGATCCCCGTGGCCGGCCTGCTCGAGGCCGATCAAGCGGTTCCTTCCTGCAACTGCGGGCAGTTCGCCGACGCGGAGTCGATCGCCTCGCTGACGGGGATCACCCGCAACCTGCTGCCCTACTGGCTGGCCAGGTTCCCCAGTCACGAGCTGGCCGGGGTGGACATCGCGAAGGCGGGCAAGCTCGTCCGCGGCTACGCCGAGCGCGGTGACGAGATGGCCCTGGAGATCTTCCGGCAGCAGGCGATGGCGATGGGGCGGGTCTTCTCCATCGCGGCCAAGTTCACCGACCCCGACACGTACTTCGTCGGCGGCGGGGTGATCGAGGCGGCACCGCACTTCCGTGACTGGTTCCTGACGACGGTCAAGGAGCACACGGACTTGTATGTCGAGCAGGCGGAGATCGCGGAGATCACGCTCGTACCCGACTTGGACATGGCGGGCGCCCGCGGGTCCGCTATCGCCGCCGCCACCTGGGTGCGGAACCAGTAGTCACCCACAACGAACCGGTACGTGCAGTCTGACCAGGTCAGACGCCACGCACCGTTCGGAATGCTTATGATCTCTTTTTGCTGTTTATCGTTAATCGTCGCCCGATCCGGGATCCTTGAAGATCAGGCCGCATACCTCGATGTAGAGCTGCTCGGGATAGGGCAGATGATCGATCCTGGAGAGTGCCTGGTCCTGGCCGGCTGACTCCACGATGAAGGTGCCGTATCCGAGTACTCGGGCGATCGCCGACCGCTCGAAGCGCATATCGGTGACCTTGGTCAGTGGCATCATGTTCACGGTCTTCTTGAATACGCCAGTAGCGAGCAGAAGCCGTGCCGAAGTTACCACGAAGTAATCTTCGAGCCACTCGTAGATGTGGAAAAGCAGCCTGATAACCAGGACGAGCCAGGCTAGCCAGACGACGAGCAGGACCGTGCTGTCGAGGTGAACTAGGGTTGAGAGCAGGCCGGCGACCGCAAGACCGCCAAGGGTCCAGGCCACCGGCCCGATCAGGATCGCGGGGTGGAACCGAACGGTGATCACCCGTCGCTCGTGCGGCAGGAGGACCCGGTAAACCGCGGCCGGGACTGTCTCGTTCGGGACGACCCTAATGCCCATTGCTAACCTCAGATCGATGCCACGAAGTGCGATAGGCCAGACGCGGCGCTGCTCAGGAGTGTCCCGATGTTATGCACTAGATGCGCGGCATTCGTAGGTTGCTGGATGATCCACCAGATAACGAACGCGATCGCCAGCCACTTCAGGATATTGCCGAGTTTCACTGCCGCCTCCCTGGAAGCGCAGACTGCTCCATCGTGCCAGTTCCCTTATCTTAGTCCGAAACGCAGCCAGGATGGGGGTTGGTCATCCAGGCAGGTACGGCGCTGGCCATGCCCGTCCGGCAGCAAGTATGCCCGCTTCGTGCGGCCACTACGCATGAGCCTGAGTGAGAATGTACCGACCCGCGTGGCAGTATGCCGTCACACTGGGCACGAGAGAAGCAGCCACGCCGGCCTCCCCGGCGGCGGTATGTTCATACTGTGGCGATGCCTGAGGTGAGCGAGACAGACTTTGCGATCGTCGTCTTCCGTGAGGACGACGGGTGGGACGCTGACGTCCTGCCGGTGGCCGTGACCGATGACCTGAAGGGGTTCATCCGGGTGCTGCGGCAGCAGCCCAGCCTCGCTGGCACGATAGGCCTCGCCGGAATCGACGACTACTTCTTCGTGGCGATCCGGGTGGTTGGCAACCAGGTTTCTGTGCTTTTGTCCGATATCGGCGCGGCACTCGACTATCCCCTGGCGGAACAGGTACTCGTCTACCTTGAGATCCCTGTGCCAGACGAGGAGGACCTGGACCAGGTGCTCCCGGTGGGAGACCTGTCGATCTTCGCCGACCTGGGACTCGATGAGATGGATCTCGCCGCCATCTGTAGCCGCCTGGACTTCGACTCGGACGACGACCCCTGGGATCATGTCGAGGACGCGGTGGAGTCCATCGCGGTGCGGCTAGGGTTCGGGCCCGCCATGGAGCGCGCGCTCGATTCCGCACTCGGCGCCTGACGGGATTCTTGCCGCAGTGGCGGGCGAACTGGTCACCGGCTACGAAGCGTCGTTCGAGCCCGCGATGCGGGCAGCGCTCGCTGAGGCGGAAGCGGCGGTCGCGACCGGGGACGTGCCGGTAGGCGCGGTCGTCCTCGACGATGCCGGGGTCATCGTCGGGCGCGGGCGGAACCGGCGCGAGGCGGACGGTGATCCCACCGCGCACGCCGAGATTGTCGCGATCAGGGAAGCGGCGCGGGCCGTTGGCGGCTGGCGACTCGACGGGCTGACCCTGGTCGTAACGCTTGAGCCCTGCACGATGTGCGCGGGAGCGATAACCGCCGCGCGACTGGGCCGCCTCGTGTACGGGGCGGCGGACCCGCGCGCGGGCGCGGTCGGCTCACTCTGGGACGTGGTGCGAGATCAGCGCCTGGTGCCGGTGCCCGAGGTCATCGGCGGCGTGCTCGCCGACGAGTGCCAACAGGTGATCGTGATGTTCTTCGCGAATCGCCGGTTAGCCCCGAGTCGTTGTTAGGGTGAAAGTCAGGTAAGCTCAGCGGCGGTGGAGTCGCCTAGTGGCCGAGGGCGCACGCCTCGAAAGCGTGTGAAGGGGCAACTCTTCCGTGGGTTCAAATCCCACCTCCACCGCACAGACGGGTGAAATCTCACCGAACCGGACGGTGCTTGAACACGCCGTGGTGGTTCTTCCCCACCGGGGGAGATCTCACCGGGCGGCGGGTTCAAGCCCGGGACACCGAGCCAGCGGGAAATCCCGCGCACACGCACTCACTGAACGCGCCTGCGGTCGGCCGTGACACCGTCCGCATCCCGGTGTCCGGCCCTGCTCTCCTCCCTGCGGGGAGGCAGCGATGACCGCCCGGTCGCTTGCTCCCGTCATCCCCTCTTCCACTGTTCCGGCTGTCCGGCAGCGCGCCAGGTCCGCCGCAGGACGGTCGCTGCCGCTGGCCCGGTCGGCGCCCGTGCCGTCGTTGCCGGAAGACACGGTCTACGGGATCGGCCGCATCGACGCCTCCGGCCGGATCGCGGACCAGTCCATGATCACCGCGATGGGCTGGCGGGGCGGTGACCTGCTGACCCT
>JAWWPV010000116.1:0-6431 GCA_033854775.1 Trebonia sp. | reverse complement strand
GCAGCCCGCGGCCGTCCTCGGCGGACGGGTCCTGCCCCTCGCGGAGGACCGGCCACGAGGGGCCGCCGTCGTCGGTTACCGTAACGAGGATCTCGCTCCGCGCCGCCGTCACGGTCACGGTGACGGTCCCGCCCGGCAGGCGTGACTCGCTGTGCCGCACAGCGTTGGTCACCAGTTCACTGCCGAGCAGACAGGCGACCTCGTCGCGGAGCCCGCGAGCGGCCAATGCCATGGCGATGAAGGCGCGCGCCCTTGGCACCTGCTCGGCGTGGCCGGGCACGGTCAGGCTTTGCGCAATGCCGCTGGCGCCTTCCGCGGGCGAGATGGGAGGTAGGTGCGCTTCACTACGGGTCATCTGCCTTCCTGCCCCGGGCATGGCGCTCTCCCTGTTGTCGATTCATGTGAACTTTGCTGCGGCGTTGCCGGACCGTCGGGCCTTACCCGCTCTTACATTGCCGGATGCAAATAGCAAAATGCTACGTACAACGGAGCTACACTCAAGGACAGTTGTTGACTGCATGACGTTTAAGGATTGCGTAGTTCGTCCGGTTCATGGCACGCTGACCAGTAAGCGGTTGTGAAGGGCATGGCGAAGAATGAGTGATATTCACGCGGTCGGCCCGACCGCGCTGCGTATGATCCTGGGCAGGCAGTTGCAGGCACTTCGCGAGAAAGCGGAGATGAGCTTCGACGAGGCCGCCGCGGCGATCTTGTCCTCGCCGTTCACCATCCGGCGGATGGAGCGGGCCGAGGGCGGGTTCAAGCCCCTGACCGTTAAGAGCCTGCTGATCGCCTACGGGGTCACCGACCCGGCCGAGATCGAGTCGTTCCTGTCGCTGTGCAGGAACGCGGCCAAGGCCGGCTGGTGGCATAGCTACGGCGACGTGCTGCCTGAATGGTTCCGCACGTTCGTCGGACTGGAAGAGGCCGCCAGCCTCATCCGGGGTTACGAGCCGCACTGGATCCCCGGCCTCCTGCAGACCGAGGACTATGCCCGGGCCAGCGTCAGGACAGGCTTCCCCGATGCCCCGGACGCCGAGGTAGAGCGGCGGGTCACGCTGCGCCTTGCCCGCCAGAAGATCCTGGACAGGCCGGATCCACCGCAACTGTGGGTCGTCATCGACGAGACGGTGCTGCGCCGCGCCGTGGCGACGACCGGCGGGCAGGCGATGCGCGCCCAGATCGACCGGCTGATCGAGGCCACGGAGCGGCCGAAGGTCACCTTGCAGGTGCTGACATTCGCGGCCGGGATGCACCCGGCCGCATTCGGCCTCTTCTACCTGCTGCGCTTCCCCGACAAAGAGATGCCGGACCTGGTGTACGGCGAGACCATGACCAGCTCCTGGTACCTCGACAAGCCCAGGGAAACGGCTGCCTACCTGGAAGCCCTAGACCGCGTCAGCGCCCAGGCAGCCCCCGCGGACAGCACTTCCCAGGTCCTCCGCACCATTCGCAAGGAGATCTCATGACAAGTCACGTGCATAACGGGATGCCGGCCGAGGGCATCGAGGGTGCCATCTGGCGCAAGCCGTGGAGCGGCTCAAACGGCGGTGCCTGCCTGGAGGCGGCGAAGCTGCCTGGCGGAAGGGTCGCCGTCCGGCAGTCCACTGATCCCGGGGGGCCGGCGCTCATCTTCGAGCCCGCCGAGATCCAGGCCTTCCTTGCCGGTGCCAAGGAAGGCCTGGCCGACTTCCTGCTGTAATCCCCGGCCAAAGAGCCGACGCGCCGCGGGTGGCCTGCGGCACGTCACTTGTCCCGGGGGGGCTCGTTTACGGGGGCGAGCCCACCCGGCTAAGAGGAAGGCACGATGTCTGAGCAGACGGGCGCATGGCTGCGCCGAGAACGCGAGTCACGTGGCTGGGACCGCCCAGAAATGGCTCGTCAGCTCATCGCGGCGGCCAGGTCCAGGGGCGTCGGGCATATGCCGGGCGTCAAGAGCCTGACGCACAACATCTACCGCTGGGAAGGCGGGGACGGCGTTTCCCAGCGGTACATGCTTGCCTACTGCGCGGCGTTCGGCATTGAGCCTGCTGATTTTCCCAGGAAGGCCGACCCAGGGCGGTCGCCGCGAGCGCCGTCTGAGCTTTCCGCGGATAACGCGCTGCCCCGGGCGGTCGACATTGTCGCGGCCCGGGGGACGCTGGCAGGCAAGGCCGGCGATCCTGATCCGCTCGTGGAGCGAGAGGTCCTGGTGGCGGCCCACGAGGCGAGCGAGCGGGCCTGGCAGGCCGAACAGCGCGGCATCGGCGATGCCACGCTCGAGCAGCTGCGCGCCGACGTGACCAGGCTCTCCCGCGACTACATGACCGCTGAGCCGGGTCCCCTGTTCAAGGAGATGCGCCGGGTACGCGGCCGCATGCACGGCGCGCTCGATCGGCAGCTCTGGCCAAGGGACAGAACGGAAATCTACTTCCTGCTCGGCTGCATCAACGGCCTGATGGGATGCGTGGCCGCTGACCTCGGCTGCGTGGCCGCCGGGGAGGAACTCGCCCGGGCAGGCTGGGCCTTCGCGACGGTGACGGGCCACCGCGGGCTCATGGCGAAGCTCCGGCTGGACCTGGCGGGCCTGTGCTACTGGGACGGCCAGGTCCGTCGCGCCGCGGACCTGGCGTCCAGCGGCCTTGGGTACGCCTCCGGCGGGCCGACGGCGGTGCAGCTGCACATCCGGTACGGCCGGGCGGCGGCCCGCATGGGCGACGTCGGCGCCGCCCGGAGGTCGATCGAGGCTGCCCGCCGGGCCCATGACCTGGACTACAGCGACGACCTGACGACGATAGGCGGGGAATTCGACCTGTCGAGAGCGAGCGCGCAGTATCTCATCGGGTCCGTCCTGATCGACATCCCCGGCGCCTCGGCCGAGGCGGTGGTCCAGCTTGAGCGGGCCGTGGACCTGTATGCGATCGGCCCTGGTCCCGGTGAGACGCACGGGTACGGGACGGCCGCGCTAGCCAGCATCAGCCTGGCCGAGGCACGACTCGGCGCGGGAGCGCTGGACGCGGCGGCGGCCGCGCTGGAAACGGTGCTTGTCCTGCCGCCAAGCCGACGGATCGACCCGATCCCGCAGGGACTGGCCCGTGTCATCGCCGGACTCGCCGCGGCTGCCTATCGCGGGTCGCCCCTGGCGCGGGACCTGGCCGAGCAGATCGGCACGTTCAGCGCCGAGAGCGTCGGTGCCGAACCCTTGCGCGGCCTTCCCGCCTGAGCGCGAGCCGCAGGACGCGCCGGTGCTCTCGGACTGAGCGGGTGGGATCTCAGCGCTCGCTAAGACGCGCCACGCCCCCGTAGATCCACAGCTTGTCCATGTTGACCGGCAGGTCTCCATCCGGCCGCCACAGCGGCGACTGGACGAGGCCAGGCTCGACGAACTCGAAGCCAGCGAAGAAGGCCGAGATCTGGTTGTGGCTGCGCAGCGTTACCGAGGAGGTCGCCTGGTTGTACACGCCCATGGCGTCCGCCGCGGCCTTGCTGCGGAAATCTCCGGTTACGTGCGACAGCGCGAGGTAACTGCCGGCGGGAAGCGCGTCGCGCAGCGTGGCCACGAGTTCCGCCGGGTGCTCGTCGTCCTTGACGAAGTGCAAGACAGCGATCAGCAGCAGGGCAACCGGCTCATCGAAGTCGATCAGGCGGCGGGTGGTCGGGTGAGACAGGATCGCCTTCGGATCGCGTAGGTCCGACAGGACGATCCCCGTCGTGCCCGCGCCGGTCAGCAGCGCGTTGGCGTGCACGTTGACGATCGGGTCGTTGTCGACGTACACCACGCGCGCATCCGGGGTGACCCGGCCGGCGACCTCGTGGACGTTCCCCGCGGTCGGAATGCCCGTCCCGACATCGAGGAACTGCCGGATTCCGGCCTCACCTGCTAGGAACCGTACCGCCCGGCCAAGGAAGTCACGGTTCACGCGGGCGATGTCGCGTATCTCGGGCGCGCGCCGGATGACTTCTCCCGCCGCTTCCTTGTCTGCCGCGTAATTGTCCTTGCCACCGAGATAGAAGTCGTACATCCGCGCCGGATGCGGCTTCGTGGTGTCGATGTCGGCGGGGGCGAAACCGGTGTCCATCGGTGCCCTTCACTGTGGGGGGGTTGGTCGGGTCCGTTCGGCAACAGTATCTCTAAGCATGACCCCGATCCAGGCGGCCGGGAAGGCTACAGTCGGGGACACTTCTGGGCAGCCCGGAAAGTAGCTGCCCTGTCCCGGCCAGGATGAAATCGGGCTGGGTGGTTTCTCCGGCCGCGGCCATGGGAGAGATCCGATATGGGGCACATCCGGGTGGGCACGGCGGGGTGGACGGACAAGACGCTGATCGATTCCGGCTGGTATCCGCCGGACGCGTCGAACCCCGAGAAGCGGCTCCGGTACTACGCGGAGCAATTTCCGCTGGTCGAGGTGGATTCTGCTTATTACGCGCTGCCCGCCGAGCAGACCGCGACGGCCTGGGCGGAGCGGACCCCGGCCGGGTTCACCTTCAACGTCAAGGCGTTCAGCCTGTTCACCCAGCACCCCACCCCGGTGCGGGCTCTGCCGTCCGACCTGCGGGAGGCCGCGGCCAAGACGGGCAAGGACCGGGTCTACCTCAAGGACGTCGACCCGGAGGTGACCGGCCAGGCGTGGGACCGCTTCCTCACGGCGCTTGAGCCGCTGCGCCAGGCCGGCAAGCTCGGCGCGATCCTGCTCCAGTTCCCGCCCTGGTTCCCGATCTCCCGCGCGAACAAGGAGTACATCGTGGCCTGCGAGGAGCGGGCCGCGCCGCGGCGGGTCTGCGTGGAGTTCCGCAACCACACCTGGATGACCTCGGACAATCAGCAGGAGACCCTGGATTTCCTGTCCGCGCACGACCTGCCCTACGTGTGCGTGGACATGCCGCAGGGTTTTTCGAATTCCATCCCGCCGGTACTGGCCGCCACGAGCGACCTCGCGGTGGTCCGCATGCACGGCCACTCGGACAAGTGGGAGAGCAAGGACATCCAGCAGCGGTTCGGCTACCGCTACAGCGACGAGGAATTGTCGACGTGGGCCGGCAACGTCCAGCGGCTGGCCGAGGACGCCACCGAGACCAACGTGGTGTTCAACAACTGCTATCGCGACTACGCCCAGGTCAACGGCAAGCGGCTGGCGGAGATAATCGGCTCTGCCTAGTAATGCCACTAGTAATGCCAGGGGAAGCGCTTCCAGTCGGGGTCGCGCTTTTCCAGGAACGCGTCCCTGCCCTCCGCGGCCTCGTCGGTCATGTAGGCGAGCCTGGTCGCTTCGCCCGCGAAGAGCTGCTGGCCGACCAGGCCGTCGTCGATGGCGTTGAAGGCGTACTTCAGCATCCGCTGCGAGGTGGGGCTCTTGCCGTTGATCTTCCCGGCCCACTCCAGCGCGGTGCTTTCCAGCTCCGCGTGCGGCACCACCGCGTTGACGGTGCCCATCTGGTGTCCTTCCTCGGCGTCGTAGGTGTCGCCGAGGAAGAAGATCTCCCTGGCGAACTTCTGCCCCACCTGGCGGGCGAGGTAGGCCGAGCCGAAGCCGCCGTCGAAGCTGGCCACGTCCGCGTCGGTCTGCTTGAAGCGCGCGTGCTCGCGGCTGGCGAGCGTCAGGTCGCAGACGACGTGCAGGCTGTGCCCGCCGCCCGCGGCCCAGCCGGGCACGACGCAGATGACCACCTTGGGCATGAACCGGATGAGGCGCTGCACCTCCAGGATGTGCAGCCGCCCGCTACGCGCCGGGTCGATGGTCTCGCCCGTCTCCCCTTCGGCGTACCGGTAGCCGTCCTTGCCGCGGATCCGCTGGTCGCCGCCGGAGCAGAAGGCCCACCCGCCGTCCTTGGGCGACGGGCCGTTGCCCGTCAGCAGCACGCAGCCCACGTCGGAAGTCATCCGGGCGTGATCGAGCGCGGTGTAGAGCTCGTCCACCGTGTGCGGGCGGAAGGCGTTGCGGACCTCGGGCCGGTTGAACGCCACGCGGACGGTGCCGGAGTCCCCAGTGCCGGAGTCAACCGCGCGATGGTAGGTGATGTCGGAGAAGGAAAAGCCATCAACCGCGCGCCACCGCGCAGGATCGAAGATCTCAGAAACCATGGGTTCCATTGTGGGCCCTGCCGGTCGCGGCGATGACGGCAGCAGCGGGGCGACTGACGCCACTCAGTTCGTTACGGTGATCGTCGGCGCGTGCTGGTACCAGCTGGCGATCAGGGATGAGACCCGTGGTCCCGAGCTGAAGTCGACGCGCAGCCAGCCCGTGCCTGACCACGTCTGAACGGAGTACCCGGCGTCCGGCACGGCCGTCACCAGTTGCGCCGTGCCGCCCGTCACGTCCAGCGTCACGTTCCCGCCGGCCCGCGTGTTGGCGCGACCATCGGCGGCGGGGGCGGCGGTGGGGGAAGCGGACGCGCTGGCCGGCGGCGACGCGCCAGCCCTGCTCGCGGCCGGGGCCGCAACCGCCCGCCCGGGC
>JAWWPV010000115.1:0-7677 GCA_033854775.1 Trebonia sp. | reverse complement strand
CACCTGCACCTGGCGGCCGGTGAGCACGCACTCCAGGTTCGCGGCCGGCGAGCTGACGATGCGCTCAGAAAGCGGGGAGCCGAACGCCTTCGCCGCGGCCTGGCGGGCGCCGCCGCAGACCCTTTCGGCGAGGGCGTCGCTGGATGCGTGGGCGCGGGGGGCGGAAGCGCTCGACCCTCCGCAGCCGACGAGCAGCGCGCACCCCGCCAGGACGGCGAGGCCGTGAACGACTCCGCTGCCGCCTCGTGCTCCCCTCGAAACCACCGTCACCACATCAGTCATCCGGGCCGACGGGACTAACGGATCGTGCCGGGGTTAGAGGCCTCGCTTGCGGAGAATGTCCTCGATGTCCTTCAGGTCGTCATCGTCGGGGGGCGCGGTCTTACGCGACCCCTTCGCCGACGTCGCGGCGGTCGCGCGGTCCACGGGAACCCGCTGGCGCTCCGTTGGCAGGATCTGCGTTCCCGGCGCGGTCTTGGCCTTCCCGAGCGCGGGCGGGGCGGATGACCCCTCGGCCCCGTCCTTGCGGTTGGCGTGGGCCGCCTTGCGCGCCTCGCGCGAGGCCTTGCGGCGCGTCCGGCCGCCGGCGGCGAGGAAGAGCGCGATCGCGAGGCCGGTGACGCCGATGCCCGCCCACTTCATCGGCGAGAACACGAAGCCGGAGCCGAACTGCCCGATCGCGGCGCCGATCTTCCAGAGCATCTCGATCGACCCGGTCAGGTAGGCGGCGATCGGCAGCAGCGACCACGCGGTGCCCATCATGGCCGGGCGCAGGCCTCGGCGTCGGTAGGTGAGGTAGCTCAGCACTAGGCCGAGGACGGTGAGTCCCAGCGCTAGCGGGAGCCAGGCGATGCTGCTGTAGCTCATTCCTTCTCGCCTCCCTGGTGCTCCTTCCATCGTGACATATCTCGACTGGTGTTCTGAACGTTGAACGCCGTCCGGCGGTGAACAGCAGTCAAAACCTCATGTCACGGTCAAGACCTCAAGTCAAAGTCAAACCCGAGAACTCGCGGGGGCGGGCGTCAGGCGGCCAGCGCTCGCAGGGTCGCGAGCTTGATCTCGCTTAGGGATGGCACCACGAGGCGCCTTGCGGCGGGCGGGATGGGGAGCAAGGTCGGGACGGCGACGACAAGGCAGCCGGCGCTCGTGGCGGACGCTACGCCGTTGGGGGAATCCTCGAGGGCCACGCACTGCTCTGGGTCGGCGTCCAGGAGCTTGGCGGCCAGCAGGTAGGGCTCGGGGTCTGGCTTGGCCCTTGTCACGTCGTCGCCGGTGACCGTTACCGGGAAGCGGAAGCCGGTGCTGGCGAGCACCGCCTCGGCAAAGGGGCGCTGGGATCCCGTTACCAGCGCGTACGGGATGCCTGCGGCCGCGACCGCTTCGAGGAGCTCACCGGCGCCTGGGCGGACGATGACCCGGCCCGCGGCCGCGCGCCTGAGCATGCCGTCCATCATCCAGCGGGCGACGTCCGCCGGGGGGACGGGTCTCGTCGCCCTGGCCAGGAGGTAGCCGACGGTGTTGTCCATGGAGCCGCCTAGGAGCTGTTCCTGGTCCCGCTCGGTCCAGGGGGCGCCCAGGCGGCCCATGACCTCGGCCTCGGTCTCAAACCACAGCGGCTCGGTGTCGACAAGCAGCCCGTCCATGTCGAACAGCACCGCCGCTAGCTGATTTCGCACAGCCGCCAGGCTATCCGGGCGGCTGGGCAGGGTTAGGCGGCTGGGCAGGGTTAGACGGAGAAGTACCGCCCCGCCGGGTGGTGGATGACGATCGCGTCGGTGGACTGCTCTGGGTGCAGCTGCATCTCCTCGGAGAGCTCGACGCCGATGCGCCCCGGTTCCAGGAGCCTGGCGATCTTGGCGCGGTCGGCCAGGTCGGGGCAGGCGGGATAGCCGATCGAGTAGCGCGCGCCCTGGTACCTGACGCTGAAGAACCCGTCGAGGTCCGCCGGGTCCTCGCTCGCGATGCCGAGTTCCCTGCGGACCCGTCCGTGCCAGTACTCGGCGAGGGCCTCGGTGAGCTGGACCGACAGGCCGTGAAGCTCCAGGTACTCGCGGTAGGCGTTGGCGGCGAACAGCTCGGCGGTGGCCCCGGACACCGCCGAGCCCATGGTGGCGAGCTGGAACGCCACCACATCGGTCTCCCCCGAAGAGGCGGGACGGAAGTAGTCGGCAAGGCAGAGGCGCTCGTCGCGCCGCTGGCGGGGGAACGTGAACCGCTCGCGCTCGGCGCCGTCTTCGCCGAGGACGATGAGGTCATCGCCGTCGCTCACGCAGCGGAAGTAGCCGTAGACCACGGCGGCCTGGAGCAGCCCCTCGGTCTGCGCGCGTTCCAGCCACATGCGCAGCCTCGGTCGTCCCTCGGACTCGACGAGGTCCTCGTAGCTGGGCCCGCCTGGCTTACGCGAGGGCTTGAGGCCCCACTGGCCCATGAACGTGGCCCGCTCGTCCAGGTACGCCGCGTACTCGGCGAGCGGGATGCCCTTGACGATGCGCGTCCCCCAGAACGGCGGCTCGGGAACGGGGTTATCCGCGCTGACCGTGCGCGCTCCCGCGGTGCCCGGCGCGGCCGGTCCACCGGCGGGCACGTCGGGGACCTCAAGAACCGGGCGCGGCCTGACGCGCCGCTGGCGGAGGGCGGGGAGCGCGGCACCGGGGACGCCGCGCTTGACCGACATCGCGGCGTCCATGAGGTGCAGGCCCTCGAAGGCATCGCGCGCGTAGCGGACCTCGCCGGCGAACCGCTCCGCCAGGTCCTGCTCGACGTAGGCACGGGTGAGGGCCGCGCCGCCGAGGAGGACCGGCCAGCGGTCGGCCATGCCCCGGTCGTTCAGCTCGGCCAGGTTGTCGCGCATCACGACCGTGGACTTCACGAGCAGCCCCGACATGCCGATCACGTCGGCACGGTGCTCCTCCGCCGCGGCGATGATCGCGGAGATCGGCTGCTTGATGCCGATGTTCACCACGTCATAGCCGTTGTTGGACAAGATGATGTCGACGAGGTTCTTGCCGATGTCGTGCACGTCGCCCTTGACCGTCGCGAGCACGATCGTCCCGCGCCCGCCGTCCGCCGACTTCTCCATGTGCGGTTCGAGGTAGCCGACCGCGGCCTTCATCACCTCCGCCGACTGGAGCACGAACGGCAGCTGCATCTGACCGGAGCCGAAGAGCTCGCCGACGGTCTTCATGCCGTCGAGCAGGATCTCGTTGACGATCTGCAGGGCGGGGCGCTCCGTCAGGGCGAGGTCGAGGTCCGGCTCGAGTCCGTTCCGCTCGCCGTCGATGATCCGCCGCTTCAGCCGCTCGTTGAGTGGCAGCGCGGCGAGCTCGGCGGCCCGCGACGCCTTCGCGGACACCGCGTCCACGCCCTCGAACAGGTCGAGCATCCGGGACAGGGGGTCGTAACCGGGCCGCCGCCGGTCGTAGACGAGGTCAAGGGCCACCTCCCGCTGCTCCTCGGGAATCCGCGCCAGCGGGACGATCTTCGACGGGGACACGATGGCCGAGTCGAGCCCGGCCTTCGTGCACTCAGCCAGGAAGACCGAGTTCAGCACCTGGCGGGCGGCCGGCTTGAGGCCGAACGAGACGTTCGAGACCCCCAGGGTCGTCTGCACGTCGGGATGCCGGCGCTTGAGCTCGGCGATCGCCCCGATGGTCTCGATGGCATCCCGCCTGGTTTCCTCCTGGCCGGTCGCGATCGGGAACGTGAGGCAGTCGACGATGATGTCGTGCTCGCTCATCCCGTAGTTCACGGTGAGGTCGCGGATCAGCCGCTCGGCTACCTCGAGCTTCCACGCGGCCGTGCGGGCCTGGCCCTGCTCGTCGATGGTCAGCGCGACCACCGCCGCGCCGTGCTCGCGCACCACCGGCATCAGCCGGGCCATCCGCGAGTCGGGACCGTCGCCGTCCTCGTAGTTCACCGAGTTGACGACGGCGCGGCCGCCGATCAGCTCGAGGCCCGCCTCGATGACCGCGGGCTCGGTCGAGTCGAGGACCAGCGGCAGCGTCGCCGCGGTGGCGAACCGCCCGGCGATCTCGCGCATGTCCGCGACGCCGTCCCTGCCGACGTAGTCGATGCAGACGTCGAGCAGGTGGGCGCCGTCCCTGGTCTGGGAGCGGGCGATGTCGACGCAGCCGGAGAAGTCGTCGGCCAGCAGCGCGTCACGGAACGCCCTGGACCCGTTGGCGTTGGTCCGCTCCCCGATCGCGAGGAACGCGGTGTCCTGGCGAAAGGGCACGTGGCTGTACAGCGACGCGACGCCCGGCTCCGGCCGCGGCGAGCGCGCCTTCGCGGGCACTCCGCCCGGCCGTGCCTCGGTGACGCCCAGGCGCTCGACGAGGGCGGCGACGTGCTCGGGGGTGGTACCGCAGCAGCCGCCGACGAGGGAGAGCCCGAACTCCGTGGCGAACCGCTCGTGCGCGTCGGCGAGCTCGGCCGCCGTCAGCGGGTAGTAGGCGCCGTCACTGGTGAGCTGAGGCAGCCCGGCGTTCGGCTCGCAGGAGACCGGGATCGGCGAGTTCGCGGCCAGGTACCGCAGGTGCTCGCTCATCAGGTCCGGTCCCGTCGCGCAGTTGAGGCCGATCATGTCGATGCCAAGCGGCGCCAGCGCCGTCAGCGCCGCGCCGATCTCGGTGCCGAGCAGCATGGTGCCGGTGGTCTCGATGGTCAGCGACGCGATGACGACCGCGTCCGGGGCCAGGTCCGCCACCGCGCGCCTTGTCCCGATGATCGCCGCCTTCGCCTGGAGCAGGTCCGGGCAGGTCTCGATGATCAGCGCGTCGGCGCCGCCGCGCAGCAGCCCGGCCGCGTTCTCGTAGTAGGAGTCGCGCAGCTCGCGGAACGTGACGTGACCGAGCGTCGGCAGCTTCGTGCCCGGTCCGATCGAGCCGAGCACCCAGCGGGGCCGCGCGTCGGCGGCGGTGAACTCGTCGGCGACGGCACGGGCGGCCGCGGCGCCGGCCTGCGACAGCTCGCCGATGCGCTCGCCTATCCCGTACTCGCTGAGGTTGCCGAGGTTCGCGCCGAACGTGTTCGTGGTGATACAGTCGGCGCCCGCGGCCAGGTAGGCGCGGTGGACGCCGCGCACGACATCCGGCCGCGTGACGTTCAGCACCTCATTACAGCCGTCGTGGCCGTCGAAGTCGTCGGGTGTCAGGTCGCTCTCCTGGAGCATCGTCCCCATGGCGCCATCCGCGATCACGACGCGTTCGGCGAGCGCGCCCCGCAGGGCGATGGAACGCTCAGTAGCTTCTTCAATCATAAGCCCGGTCATAGGATTACCGAGTGTAGGGCTTAGTGGCGGGAAAACAAAAGCGCCGACGCGAAACTGTGCCTGCCACAGGTCACACGCCAAGCCCGCGTGGACACGTAGGCTGTAGTCACGGGCGCCAGCCCATGGCTACAGCGGAGGTGAAGTCATCAAGTTCAGCGACGTCGAAGGCCCGCTCGTTAACCCGGTGGCGATCGCCGCGTTCGAAGGGTGGAACGACGCGGCAGAAGCCGCGAGCGGTGTGGTCAACCACCTGGGCATCGCGTGGGAGTCCACGCCGATCGCCGCGATCGACCCCGATGACTTTTACGACTTCCAGGTCAACCGGCCAGTGATCGAGGTGGTGGCGGGGAAGACCGAACGGCTCGTCTGGCCGACCACGCGGCTGTCCCTCGCCCGGGCCTCAGATACCGGCCTGTCCCGCGACCTCGTGCTTGTGCACGGCGTTGAGCCGAACATGCGCTGGCGCGGTTTCACCGACGAGCTCATGGGCGGGCTCGCCGAGCTGGGCATCGAGATGATGATCCTCATCGGGGCGCTGCTCGCCGACTCACCGCACACCAGGCCAGTCCCGGTCCAGGTCAGCGGCACCGAGTCCAAGCTGCTGCACGGCGTGGGCTCCGAGCCGACCGACTACAAGGGCTCGTCGGGGATCGTCGGCGTGCTCCAGTACATGTGCGCCGCCGCCGACATCCCCACGATCTCGCTGTGGGCTTCCGTCCCGCACTATGTCGCGCAGTCCCCGTCTCCCAAGGTGACGCTGGCGCTGCTGCGGGCCGTGGAGGACGTCCTCGACGTGTCGCTGCCGCAGGCGGACCTGCCCGAGGAGTCCCGTGCGTGGGAGCGCGGCGTGGACGAGCTCGCCCAGCAGGACTCCGACGTGGCCGAGTACGTGCGGACGCTTGAGGAGGCCAAGGACGCCACGGACCTGCCCGAGGCGTCAGGCGACGCGATCGCCCGCGAGTTCGAGCGCTACCTGCGCCGTCGCGGCGACAACGGCGACAGCGAGTTCTAAAGTTCTAGACAGGGGGCCAGGGGACCGCAGGCCAGTCCTCCGGGGGGTAGGGGTGCACCCGGCTGGCTAGCAGCAGGTCGACCCGGGTTTTGGTGGCCTGCACTTCGGCGCGGGTCAGGTGCTGCGAAAGTTCCTCGGCGAGCCAGCCGTCCGCCAGGCCGTCGGAGAGGCGGCGGAGCGTCTCGACCGCCAGGGCGGGCAGCGGCTCGCCGCGCCACTGCCAGAGCACGGTGCGCAGCTTGTAGTCCTCGGCGAAGCAGACGCCGTGGTCACAGCCGTACAGGTGGCCGTCGACGACGGGGAGAAGGTGGCCGATCTTCCTGTCGGCGTTGTTGATGACCGCGTCGAAGACCGCCAGTTCCCGCAGCGGCCGGTGGTCAGTGCGGCGGGCGAGTCCGATCAGGTCAACGGTCTCGTCGAGGTCGATCCAGAGCTGGCACATGCCGGGGCCGAACGGGCCGTCGCGCATGACCGTGGGCGGAACGAAGTTCCAGCCCGCCGCGCGGGAAACGGCGTAGGCGGCGACCTCACGGCCGGCCAGGGTGCCGTTCGGGAAGTCCCAGAGCGGCCGCTCGCCTGCGACCGGCTTGTAAACGCAGTTCGCCTGGGCGCCGTGGGACTTGACCGTGCAGAACAGCGTCGCGTTGGAGGCGTCGACCAGGCGGCCTTCCACGGTGAGCGTGCCGCGTTCGAGCAGCTCTAGGGCCTCACGTTCCCCTTCTGGCAGGTCGGAGTCCCAGTCCCCCGTGTATTCAGGCACCGTGTTGTCAGGCACGGGCGACCCGGTGGCCGTTCTGCCGCGGGCAGACGTGACCGTTGGCGTCGAGCGGCAGCCCGCACAGCGGGCACGGCGGACGGCCTGCCGCGACGAGGTTGAGCGCGCGCTGCGCAAACGCGCGGGCCGCACTCGGGGTGATCCGGACCCGCAGCACACCGGGACCGTCGACCGGGATGTCTTCGGACAGCGGCTCGACGGGTGCGTCGCTCTCCTCCTGCGCCTCGATGACCACCCGGTCCCCGTCGCTGTCCCAGGCGAGGGCGATCGCGCCGACCCGGAAGTCCTCGGTCAGCGGCAGGTCGAGCGGGCCGTCGTCCCGCAGCGCCACCGGGGCGGTCTCTGGGATCTCCGTCTCGTCGCCAGTGCGGCGCAGCACCTCGTCGAGCAGCTCGTCGAGCCTCTCGGCAAGGAGGCTCACCTGGAACTTCTCCAGGACAACGCTCGTCACCCGGCCGACCGAGGTCGCCTGGAGGTAGAACGTGCGATCCCCCGGCTGCCCGACTGAGCCGGCGATGAACCTTTCCGGCGGATCGTAGTAAAAGACCGGCATGAGTCCTATCCTTCCGCGCCTGTGGCGGTGCCCGGCTCCGGGGGGTCGTCCCCCCGGGGGGCAACCGC
>JAWWPV010000114.1:0-3084 GCA_033854775.1 Trebonia sp. | reverse complement strand
CCACGCCTGCCTCCCGCAGCCGCCGCTCCAGGGCGGCGAGCAGCAGCCCGTGCGGGCCGAGCGTCCCCGCGGAGACGACGTCAAGGCCGGGACGCGCCGCCGCGGCGGCGGCCAGCTGTGCCGGGATGTCGGCCTTGCTGTGATACGCCGCCGTCAGCAGCAGCGGAACGACGACTATCGGGCCGCGGGGGTCACTGGCCGCGGATACGGACCCGAGGACCTGGGGGAGCGACGGCGCGCAGTGGTCGAGGAACGCCGCCCGCACGTCGAGCCCGGGCAGCCCGTGCCGCGTGGCACGGGCCCGGACGACGGAGAGCAGCTCTGTGACCGTCGCCGCGGCGCGCGGGTCCCGCGAGCCGTGGGCGACGGCGACAAGCGGGGTCAGACGTGCCCCCGGGTTCAGACGTGAATCCCGCACTCGGTCTTGCCTGTCCCCGCCCACCGGCCAGAGCGCGGGTCCGCGCCAGGCTCCACGCGCATCGTGCAGGTCCGGCAGCCGATCGACGGGTAGCCGTCGTAGACGAGCGGGTTCACCAGCACGCCGTTGGCCGCGATGTACTCGTCGACCTGCTCCGACGTCCAGGCCACGATCGGGTTGACCTTGACCATCTGCCGCTTCTCGTCGAACTCCACCACGCGCGTCGCCCGCCGCGACAGCGTCTCGTCGCGGCGCACGCCGCTGATCCACGCGTCGTAGTTCTTCAGCGTGCGCTCGAGGGGCTCGACCTTGCGCAGGAAGCAGCACAGGTCCGGGTTGCGCCCGTAGAGCCGCGGCCCGAGTTCGGCGTCCTGCTCGGCGACGGTCCGCGACGGCGTCACGTTGACCACGTTGACCGGGTAGACGGCGGCGACCGCGTCCCTGGTGCCGATGGTCTCGGGGAAGTGGTAGCCGGTGTCGAGGAACACCACGTCGATGCCCGGGCGGACCGCCGACGCGAGGTGCACGATCACGGCGTCGGACATCGAGGAGGTGATACAGATCCGGTCCCCGAACGTGTCGGTCGCCCAGCGGATGACGTCCTCGGCGGAGGCGTCTTCTAGTTCCCTTGCTGCCTGGTCGGCGAGGCTGCGCATGCGCTGCGGATCCTTCACGTGTCGGTCGTCGCCTGCGTTCAGGCCCTTCAGGCCCCAGTGATAGCGGTCGTTACTTAGATTTTGATTAACTCCTGTAACGGTCATAGCACGGCCCCCATGCCGGCAAAGCGTAGCTGGAAGCTGCGCGTACAGGAGCGGCAGTGCCACTCTCCGTCAGCGGCACCTTGCGGCTCGAGGTCCTCCTCGCCGCAGTACGGGCAGTAGAACGGGACCGCGCGGGCCGACGGCATGCCGGTCATGACAGCTCCTCATCCGTGGCCCGCAGCGTCCACGCCGCGAACGTCTCGCCAGCCGAGCGGGCCGCGTCGTAACGGCGCAGTACCCGCTCCACGTAGTCGGGCAGTTCCTCCGCGGTGGCCTTGAGCCCGCGGACCTTACGGCCGAACCCGGACCCGGCGGCGTCCCCGCCGGTGAGCGTGCCACCGAGGTGGATCTGGAACCCCTCGACCTGGTTGCCCGACGCGTCGGTCACTAGCGACCCCTTGAGGCCGATGTCGGCGGTCTGGATGCGGGCGCAGGAGTTCGGGCAGCCGTTGACGTTGATCGTGACCGGCGACTCGAAGCCGGGCAGCCGCCGCTCGAGCTCGTCGATGAGGGTCATGGCCCGGCCCTTGGTCTCCACGATCGCGAGCTTGCAGAACTCGATCCCGGTGCAGGCCATCGTGTGCCGCCGGAAGACACTCGGCTCGACCGGCAGGTCAAGCGCGTCCAGTTCGGCGACCAGGTCGTCCACGGAGGAGCCTGGCACGTCGAGGATGACCATCTTCTGCTCGGCGGTGGTCCGCACCCGGCCGCTGCCGTAGCGGTCGGCGAGCGTGGCAATCGAGGCGAGAAGCTCGCCGTTCAGCCGCCCGACGCGCGGCGCGAACCCGACGTAGGACAGGCCGTCCTGCTGCCGGTGGACGCCCAGGTGGTCGCGGGCCGCGCTGTCGACGTTGACCGGTGCGGGGCCGTCGGGGAGCGAGTACCCGAGGTACTCCTTCTCCATGACCTCGCGGAACTTCTCCGCGCCCCAGTCGGCGATCAGGAACTTGATCCGCGCCCGGTGCCGTAGCCGCCGGTAGCCGTAGTCACGGAAGACCGAGGCGACAGCCGCCCAGACCTCGGGCACCTGCCCCGCGCGCACGAAAGTGCCGAGGCGCTTGGCGATCATCGGGTTGGTGGACAGGCCGCCGCCGACCCACAGGTCGTAGCCGACCTCGCCGGTCTCCGGGTGCCTGACGGCCGCGAACGCGACGTCGTTGATCTCGTGGTGCGTGCACTGCGCGGCGCAGCCGCTGATGGACGACTTGAACTTCCGCGGCAGGTTGGAGAACTGCGGGTCGCCGACGTACTTGTCAGTGACGGCGGCGATGTCGGGCGTGGCGTCGATCAGCTCGTCGGAGTCCAGGCCCGCCAGGGGACAGCCCAGGATGACCCTGGGCGTGTCGCCGCAGGCCTCGGTGGTGGACAGGCCGACGGCCTCCAGGGCTTCCCAGATCGCCGGGACCGACTCGATCTCGATCCAGTGCAGCTGGATGTTCTGCCGGTCGGTGACGTCTGCGGTGCCCCGCGCGTACTTAACGGAGATGTCGGAGATGACCCGCAGCTGCTCGCCCGACAGCTGGCCGCCGTCGATGCGGACCCGGAGCATGAAGTAGCGGTCGTCGAGCTCTTCCGGCTCGAGGACGGCGGTCTTGCCGCCGTCGATGCCGGGGCGGCGCTGGGTGTAGAGGCCGTACCAGCGGAAGCGTCCCCGCAGGTCAGCAGGGTCGATCGAGTCAAAGCCGCGCTTGGAGTAGATGTCGATGATCCGCTGGCGGACGTTGAGCCCGTCGTCGAACTTCTTGCTCTCCTCGTTCTTGTTCAGCGGCTCGCGGTAGCCGAGCGCCCACTGCCCCTCTCCGCGCTTGCGGCGGGGGGCCGCTGGCTTGCCCTGGGCCTTCGCCGGGGTACTGGTCGCAGTTGCTCCGGGTACGGGAGACATGCGGCGCTTCCTCACTAACCTCG
>JAWWPV010000113.1:0-3746 GCA_033854775.1 Trebonia sp. | reverse complement strand
CCAGCAGGTTTTCGGCTACGGGTTCCTTGGCCACGCGCTGTTCCTGCTCGTGCAGCTCGCCACCATGCTGATCCTCTACACGGGCGCCAACACGAGCTTCAACGGGTTCCCGTTCCTGACCAGCTACGTCGCAGGTGACTCGTTCCTGCCCCGGTGGCTGCTCAAGCGCGGGCACCGCCTCGTGTTCTCCAACGCGATCATCCTGCTGACGGTCACCGCGGTCGCGCTGCTGATCATCAAGGACGCGGACGTCAACAGCCTCGTGCCGCTGTACGCGATCGGCGTGTTCACCGCGTTCTCGATGGCCGGCTTCGGCATGGCCAAGTACCACCACACGCGGCGTGAGCCGGGCTGGCGGCCCAAGTTCATCATCAACTTCTCGGCCGGCGTGCTGACCCTGATCGTCGTGATCATCTTCGCGGTGGTGAAGTTCACCGAGGGCGCCTGGGTCGTGCTCGTGCTGTTCGCGATCTTCGTCCCCGCGCTGATCAGGCTGAACGCGGAGTACCGGGACGAGGCCGAGGTGCTTGAGACGGTCACGGGCGAGCAGCCGCCGCCCGCGCCGCACTACTCGCGGCGGGTGGTCTTCGTCTTCGTGGACAGCTTCGACCTGGCCACGCTCGCCGCGCTCCGCTATGCGAGGTCGCTGCGGCCCACCCAGATCCGCGCGGTGCACTTCGTCATCGACAGCCTGCGGGCGGAGAAGCTGCGGGATAAGTGGATGCGAGCCGACCGCGGCGTGGCGCTCGACTTCATCGACTGCCCGGACCGCCGGCTCATCAAGGCGGCGACGGACCTGGCGGAGCGCGAGATCGAGGATCCCGGCACGCACGTCACGGTGATCCTGCCGCGGCGCAGCTACTCGCCGCTGCTCGGCCGTCTCCTGCACGACCGCACGGCGGACAAGATCGCGGCCGCGGTCAGCCGCATCCCGAGGTCGGCCGCCACGATCGTGCCCTACGACGTGCCGAGCCGGGTGGCGGTGCTGCAGGCTAGGCAGGCGGCCGCCAAGGCGGGCAGGGCGGGTAAGGTCGCCGGGCCCGCCGCGCCGGCGGTGTCCACGAGCCCAACGTCCGTGAGCCCAACGCCCGTGAGCCCAACGTCCGCGAGCGCGGCGGCCGTTGACCTGGCGGCGACGGCGCGGGAAATGGCGCGCGAGTCCGACGTCGTAACGGCCCACAGCGTGCCAGTGCAGTCCGGCAACGGCACCACGCCGGGCCTCGCCGCGATCGGCACCGTCACCGGCGGGAAAGTCACGGTGGAGGGCAAGGTCCGGGTCGTGGAGATCCGCCCGGTCGAGCGGAACTCGGTCCTCGCCGTGGAGATCAACGACTCGACGGGCAACCTCACCGCGATGTTCTACGGCAGGTCGCACATCCCCGGCCTGATCTGCGGCGCCCGCGTCCGGTTCACCGGCTCCGCCCGCATCCGCGGCGGCCAGCCGGTGATGATCAACCCCGCCTACGAGCTGGTCTCGCACGGCGAGGAGGCTTAGCGCCCTACTCACCCCGTGGCAGCAGTTCGTACGCCGGGTTGATCATGGCGGGGCCGCCTTCTCGCATGGACACCTTCCCGGCGAGCCGGACGCGCGTGCCAGGCTCGAAGCCGGGGATCGATCGCCTGCCGTAGAACTTGGCGACGAGCGTCCCTGTCTCGTCCGTGACCGTGGCGTCGAACACGCAGCTGTTCTCGACCGGGTGGATCTCCACCGACCGGACCCTGCCCTCGACGGTCGCCTTGCGCGCGCCGTCCAGCTCGCTGATCGCGGAAACCCCCGCAGGGCGCGCGGGCGATCCCGAGCTTCCGTTCGGCGCCGCGGTGCCAGCCGTCGACGGCTTAGGACCTTCCTTCATCGGAACGGGTTCGGCTTTCTCTCCGTCCCCGCCCCGCGTCCCATTGCCAGCCGGCGTGGTGCCGCTGCCGACCTGCGTGCCATCGTCGGCCTGCGCCGCGAGGTGGGCGGCCTGCCGAGCGTGCAGCAGGTGGACCCTGCTCTCCACGTCGAACGGGATGATCGTGGCGGCGGCGTTCGGCACCTGGCTGACCACTTCGGCGATCTTGTCCGCCGTGCGGTCGTGCAGGATCCGGCCGAGCAGCGGCGCGTACCCGCGCCGTGGCAGTACCACGGTGACCTGGGTGCTCTTCTGCGCGGCCTCGCGGGTGACGAGTTCCACGGACGCGCGGGTGAGCCGGCGGTCCGGGGCGTCGATCATCTCAAGCGGGATGTCCTGCCCGAACCTGATCCACTTCTCGTGCACCAGCTGCGCCCTGGCGCTGTCGATGATGAAGTGCACCGCGCGGAGCGTGGTGGGGCGCAGGCCGCGCGCGTACCTGATCGCGGCCAGCGTGGCGAGGTCCACGTCGTCCACGAAGATAAGCACGACGCGACGGCTGTAGTTCGGCTGCCTTGGCGGGATGCCCGCCGCCCGCCGGTCCCCGATGTCGTCCAGCACCTCGGCCTCCATCCGGTACTCCCTGTTGAGCCGGATGAGCAGGAAGACGAGAACGGGGAAGACGATGACGATCAGCCAGGCACCCTCGGTGAACTTCACGACCGCGAAGATCACGACCACGATCGCGGTGTAGACGGCAGCGGTCACATTGATGATCCTCCTGCGCCGCCAGCCGCGTTCCTTCACCCGCTTGTGGTACTTGGCCATGCCGAAGCCGGCCATCGCGAACCCGGTGAACACGCCGATCGCATAGAACGGGATCAGCCCGTTGACCTGGGCCCGGGTGGTGATCAGCAGGACCAGCGAGACGACCGTGAGCACGATGATGCCGTTGGACAGTGCGAGGCGGTGCCCGCGCTTGGTCAGCCAGCGGGGTAGGAACGAGTCCGTGGCGACGAAGCTGGCCAGGAACGGGAACCCACTGAAGCTGGTGTTGCCGCCGGTGAACAGGATCAGCGCGGTCGCCGCCTGTACCACGAAGTACATGAAGTGCCCGGCGTGGCCGAAGACGACGTTGGCCTCCTGTGCCAGCACCGTCGGGTAGCCCGCCAGGTAGGGGATGGCGTGGGTCACGTGCGCTAGCCAGGAGATGCCCGCGATCAAGAACGCGACGATCGAGCCCTGTGTGATGAGGATCTGCCGGGCGTTGCGGCCCTCCGGCGGGCGCAGCGCACCGACCGCGTTGGAGACCGCCTCGATGCCGGTCAGCGAGGAGCCGCCGTTAGCGAAGGCCTTCGCCAGCATGTAGATCATCCCGATGCTAATCAGACCCTCGGTGCTGTGCCCGATCGCGAAGGTAGGGCCGGGGTACGAGCTCACGTGCGGCAGGCCCCCGGACACCTCGCGGATCAGGCCGACGACGATCATCGCCGCGACCGAGCCGGAGAAGAGGTAGGTCGGCAGCGCGAACGCGCGGCCCGCCTCGCGGATGCCGCGCAGGTTGCCGTAGCACATCAAGATCACAATCGCGATCGAGATCACGGTGATCAGCCTGGGGTTGCCAATGGCGGGGATCGCCGAGGCTACCGCGGCCGTGCCCGCGGCCACCTGCACCGCGACCGTGACCACGTAGTCGATGAGCAGCGCGACCGCGGCGATCTGGGCCACCCTGGGCCCGAAGTTGTCCCGGGCGACCACGTACGACCCCCCGGCCCGGGTGTAGACCGTGACGACCTCGCGGTAGGACAGCACCACCAGCGCCATCACGAACAGGACCACCCCGGTCAGCGGCAGGATCAGGGTGAACGCGGTGACCGCCAGGCCGCCCTTGAGCAGCTCGATCAGGATCTCCTC
>JAWWPV010000112.1:0-4528 GCA_033854775.1 Trebonia sp. | reverse complement strand
GAGCACGCCAACCGGTCCGGCGCACAGCGATGAAGCGGCAACCTTCCCGAGACGTCCCGCCTTCAGCAGACGGCCCGCCCTTTCCGGGATGCCAAGCGTGGCGGCGCGCTCCCAACCTCCGGAGAGTGGCGGCGCGCTCCCAACCTCCGGAGAGGAGACATGAAGACGGTGAAGATAAGGATCGCCGGGATCACATTCTTTGCCGGGCTGCTCGCACTTGCCGCATGCAGCTCGGCCAGCCAGAGCACATCCGCAACCCAGGGTGGCTCGTCGCCGGGCAGCACGTCCACGAAGCTTGTCTTTAACGCCGATGGCACGCCGAACCTCAAAGGGCTCACCTTCAGCATCGGCAACGCCGCGGGCAGCGCGCACACCGGCGACACCAACGTGTACGACCTGGTGCAGTTCCTGAAGCAGTGGGGCGCGAACGCGAGCCAGACGAACGCGTCCCAGAACGCCCCGGAACTCGCGGTGGCGAGCGGGCAGCTGAACGCGACGGCGGGGCCGCTGCCGACCGAGGTCGACTCGGGCCTGACGGTGTTCGGGCCGAACCAGGCCCGGCTCGACGACGTGGTGCTGGTCAAGAACAGCGTTGCCTCGCTCAGCGACCTGAAGGGCAAGAACGTCGCGATCTGCTGCGACGCCTCGCCGGACGGCGTGCTGCTGACCGCGGTACTGAAGAAGGCCGGCCTGAGCGAGTCGCAGCTCAGCATCCTGCGCACCGGCGCGAGCAGCGCGTCGCTGAGCGCGCTGATCGCCGGCCGGGTCGACGTCGCGTTCGTGCATTCCAGCGACGTGCCGACGGCAGGTTCCGGTTTCCACGTGCTCGCCGTCGGGGCGAGCATCCTGCCGCAATACGCCGACAGCTTCATGGCCGCCACCCCGTCGTGGCTGACGTCGAACCCGGCACTGGCCGAGGCGATCGACCTGGCCTGGCTCGCGTCCGCGAAGCTCTTCAACACCGACGAGTCGAAGTGGGTGGCGAACGCCGCGGCCTACACGAGCAACGCCGACAGCACGTCCGCCTACCAGCAGTCCTGGACGGAGCTGGCGAGCATTCAGGGCTGGCCGGCCGACGGAGCGATCCTGACCCCTTCCATCGTGACGTTCAACCTGAACATCGCGTCCCAGCAGCAAGCGCTCAAGGGCGACGGCACCCGCCCGGCCGCCCAGGAGATGGACTTGACGCCCTGGCAGCAGGCCTGGGCAGTGTTCAGCGCGCACGAGAGCGCGTACTAGCAGCAAGACTGGCCCGGGACGGAGCGGAGGAAGTCGTACCCGCCGCCCGTCCCGGGCCGGCGCCGTAACCGCCACACCCAGGAGGTGCCCGAGACAGTGGCCAACGAACCCGCCCCTATCCGCAGCCTCGTCAGCACGGGCTCTGATCCGGCGGATCCCGGGTCCGGCGGGGACGGCCCGCCTCGTACCAGCCCGAGCGGAGACCCCGCGGCATCCAGCTCCGCCGTGCGCCGCCCTGGCGCGGGGTCCGCGGCCTGGTTTCGCGCGCACTGGGACCTAGGCGCCAAAGTGCTGGCGATCGCCGTGTTCCTGGCTGTGTGGCAGGCATCGGGCGCGTTCCTGAACCCGCTGTTCGTCTCCACGCCGGGCAAGGTCGTCGCGGCGCTCGGCTCGCTCATCGCCAACGGCCAGCTGCCGGCGGCGTTCCTGCACAGCCTGCTGGAGATGCTCGGCGCGCTCGTCGTCGCGGCCGTCCTGGGGATAGGCACGGGCCTTCTGATGGGGCGGGTACGGCTGGCGGAACGGGCTCTCGAGCCGGTCGTCGCCTTCGGCAACGCCACGCCGTCGATCGCCCTGCTGCCCGTGATGGAGGTCTGGTTCGGCATCGGCACCGCGGCGCGGGTCGCGTTCATCACCGTGATCTGCACCTGGCCGCTGCTCGTCAACACCTACGCCGGCGTCCGGGCGGTGCGAGGGCGCTACCGGGACGTCGGCGCTGCCTTCGGGTTCGGCCCATGGCGGCAGACATGGAAGATCTACCTGCCCGGCACCGTGCCGTTCATCTTCGTCGGGATCAGGATCGCGCTCGCCGTCGGGGCGGTGGGGATGATCCTGGGCGGCCAGGAAATCGGGCAGTCCGGCCTCGGCGGCCTGACCGCCGACTTCGGCAGCTACAGCGAGACCGCTGACCTCGTGGCGACCATCGTCACCACGACCGCCCTCGCGATGCTGCTGTTCCTGGTGTTCCGGCGACTCCAGGACTGGCGTTTCCCGTGGGTGGCGGCGACCTCGGCCGGCAGGCGCGGATCGATCGGAAGGCGCGGCTCGGCGAGCCGTGGCACAACGGGAAGGCGTGGATCGCGATGACCGATGACAGGCAAGCGGGCACGGGGGCCGACGCCACGGCACCCGTCGTGACCAAGACCCTAGAAGGGCCGGGCGGCCAGGAGACCGTGCTGGAGTATGCGGGCATCTGCAAGACGTTCCCCGGCGCCGACCGCACCGTCGTCGCGCTTGACCAGGTGACGTTCACCGTCCGCCGCGGTGAGTTCGTGAGCCTGGTCGGCCCGAGCGGCTGCGGCAAGACAACGCTCCTGCGCATCACTAACGGCCTGGAAAGCGCGGACGAGGGCACCGTGGGCCTAGAGGGCAAGGTGCTGTCCGGCGGGTCGCAGGACATGTCCTACGTGTTCCAGGACATTAACCTGCTCCCGTGGCGCAGCGTCGTGAAGAACGTCGAGCTCGGCCTGGAAGCCCGCGGCCTGCCGAAGGCCGAACGCCGCGAGCGGGCGATGGAGATGCTGGAGATGGTGGGCCTGGCGGATGTCGCGAGCGCTCCGCCCTACGCGCTGTCCGGCGGCATGCAGCAGCGGGTCGGTGTCGCCAGGGCGCTCGCGGTCCGGCCGAAGGTCCTGCTCATGGACGAGCCGTTCGGACAGCTCGACAACTTCACCCGCGAGGCGCTCCAGGTCGAGATCGCCGAACTGTGGGCCAAGCTCGGGACGACGATCGTGTTCGTCACGCATGACGTCGACGAGGCGATCTTCCTGTCCAACCGCATCGCCCTGTTCCAGCCGGATCCGGGCCGGCTGACCGAGATCATCGACATCGACCTGCCCCGCCCGCGCAGCGGCTACGACGTCCGCGGCCACCGGCGCGCCATCGAGCTGCGCTCGCACATCGTCAGCCATCTCGGCGTCGGCACCAGAGCGGCGCGATGAGCGCCGTCGCCACCCGCCCCGCCGGGGCGGCGCGCCCGCGCCGCCCCGTCCCGCTTGCCGACCGGCGTGCCACCGGGATCATCGCGCCGCTCCTCACGGCGGCGGTCATCCTCGGGGCGTGGGAGCTAGCCGGCGTGTTCATCAGCCGGGTGCTGATCTCCTCGCCGCAGGGTGTCGTCAGCTCGCTATACGACATGATTCGCCAGGGCACGATCAACGGGGCGCTGGCGATCTCGGTCCGCGAGCTCTACCTTGGCCTGGCGATTGGCCTCGCCGCGGGCGTGGTCGTGGGCGTGCTGATCGGCCGGTACGCGCTCCTGGACAGCATCTTCTCCCCGTTCGTCAACGCGGCGAACGCCACCCCGCTGAACGTGCTCATCCCGCTGCTTATCCTGTGGGTCGGCATCTCGGCGGAGGCGCGGGTGCTGTTCGTCGTCTTGATCAGCTTCTTCCCCGTGCTGCTCAACACGGCCGCCGGCCTGCGCAACGTCAGCCGAGGTTACGTCGAGGTCGGGCAGATGCTAGGCCTGTCCGAATGGCAGTTGCTGCGCAAGGTGATCCTGCCCGGCGCGGTGCCCTACATCTTCGCCGGCATCCGCCTTGGCTCCGCGCTCGGCGTCATCGGGATGATCGTCGGTGAGATGGAGGTATCCAACGTCGGCGTGGGCTACCTGCTCAACTTCTACGGCGAGGGTTTCCAGACCGGGAAACTGCTTGCCCTGGTGTTCATCGCCGCGCTGATCGGCGTGCTTAACGTGACGATCGTCCGCACTGTCCAGAAGCGGTGGTTTCGGTGGATCGACGAGGCCCGCTGACCCAGCACCGCGGCGCGGTAACCTCCGGCCCTGCGCTGCCCCCGCGGTGCCGGGTGGCGGCTTTCATGATCGCGGGTAGTAGTTGACGGCGTTATGGACGCGTCGGCAATTACTGTAAGCAATGGTTGTCCGTCTCGTTCCTGGCGGGCGGGCTGCCGTGCCCTGCCCGAGGGAGCCGACGAAGGCGATGAAACCGTTTGGCCTATCTTCGTGGCTCGCGTTGATTACCCGGACGTGCCGGATGCGATAGCGGGCGCAGCCAGCGAGGCGCAGCAAGCACTCGCTGCATCGGCAGCTCGTGCCAGCATCGTGACAAGGGCATCACGACGGGCACCCTCAAGGCGAAGCTCGACGAGCTGTTCGCCAGGGACCTATCAGCCCGTGAAGGTCGCACGCGTCCGTGCGAGCCGCCTAGCCCGACAGAATAGGTCTCAGCAGCCAGGACAGGCTAGCGGGTCTCCGCCAGCCGCTTGAGGAACTTTCTCAGGGAGGCGCCGGGTACGTTGTGCAGCAGGACGTGGCCGAGCTGGTGCG
>JAWWPV010000111.1:0-3801 GCA_033854775.1 Trebonia sp. | reverse complement strand
CGAGGACGTGGCGCCCAAGGCGATGCTCGCGGCTCAGCGCGCCGCCGCGGCGAGCGCGTGACGAGGGGGCTCACGATGACACAGCTCAAGGTGACCCAGGTCAAGTCGAAGATCGGCGGGAACAGCACGCAGCGAGGTACGCTGCGTTCCCTGGGCCTGCGCAAGATCGGCCAGTCGGTGGTCAAGCCGGATCGCCCGGAGTTCCGGGGCATGATCCACAGGGTCCGCCACCTGATCGTGGTAGAGGAAGTGGACTAGCCATGCTGAAGCTGCATGACCTGCGGCCGGCTCCCGGTGCTCACAAAGCGAAGCAGCGGCTCGGCCGTGGCGAGGGCTCCAAGGGCAAGACGGCTGGCCGTGGTACCAAGGGGACCAAGGCCCGCTACCAGGTGCCTGCCAGGTTCGAGGGCGGCCAGATGCCGCTGCACCGGCGGCTGCCGAAGCTCAAGGGGTTCTCGAACGCCCGGTTCAAGACCGTGTACCAGATCGTCAACATCGGGCGGCTCACGGAGCTGTTCCCGAGTGGCGGCGAGGTGACGCCGGAGACTCTGGCAGCCAACGGCGCCGTGCGCGGTGGCGAGCTCGTCAAGGTGCTCGGCGACGGCGATTTGTCTGTGGCGCTGCGGGTGAGCGCGCACGCCGTCTCCGCGTCGGCTCGGCAGAAGATCGAGGCGGCGGGCGGAACGGTGACGCTGCTCGGTTAGGCTCAGTTAAGCCACCACGTTAGTGGGTACCGAGCACGCACCCAAAGCTGGCTCGTTCAAGGGGATGCCCCTTGAGCGAGCTAGCTCGTTGGGTGTACCTGCGGGTAAGATACGGAAGCCGTTCAAACGCAGGTTCCGCCGATGAAGAGGGATCACGCATGCTGACCGCGTTCATCCGGGCGTTTCGGACGCCCGACCTGCGCAAAAAGCTGCTTTTTACGCTGGGCATCGTCGCCCTGTTCCGGTTCGGCTCGTCGCTGCCCGCCCCGGGCATCAACGAGGCGAACGTGGGGACCTGTTCGAGCGTCGCGGCCAACTCTGGCATCGCGGGCACACTGCAGATCGTCGACCTGCTCAGCGGCAACGCGCTCAAGTACATGTCGGTGTTCGCGCTCGGGATCATGCCGTACATCACCGCGAGCATCATCCTTCAGCTGCTCACGGTGGTCATCCCGCGGCTTGAGACCCTGAAGAACGAGGGTCAGGCCGGCCAGGCGAAGATCACCCAGTACACCAGGTACCTGACCATCGGCCTTGCGATCCTCCAGTCCACCGGGTACATCGAGCTCGCCCGCAGCGGCACCCTCTTCCCTGGCTGCACGGTGTCCGTCATCCCGGACGCCTCTGTCTTCCGCATCGCCACGATGGTCATCACCATGGTGGCAGGCACCGCGGTGATCATGTGGATGGGTGAACTCATCACCGACCGCGGCGTCGGCAACGGCATGTCCGTCATGATCTTCACCCAGGTCATCGCCGTCATCCCCGGTGAGCTGCTGACCATCTTCCAGACCAAGAAGGCGTTCACCGGGATCCTCTCGGTGCTCGTGGTCTTCGTGGTCATCGCGTTCGTGGTCTTCATGGAACAGGCGCAGCGGCGCATCCCTGTCCAGTACGCGAAGCGGATGGTGGGCCGCCGGATGTACGGCGGCACGTCCACCTATATCCCGATGAAGGTGAACCAGGCCGGCGTCATCCCCGTCATCTTCGCCTCGAGCCTGCTGTACATCCCCCAGCTCGCCATCTCGCTGTTCGGCAGCCAGACGCACCCGCAGGGCTGGGTCTCGTGGGTGCAGCGCTACCTGGAGGTCGGCAACAGCAGCAACCTGTCGGACATGTGGCTGTACCTGGGCGCGTTCTTCGTGCTGATCGTCGCATTTACCTTCTTCTACGTGTCGATCACGTTCAACCCGGTCGAAGTCGCGGACAACATGAAGAAGTACGGCGGCTTCATCCCCGGCATCAGACCGGGACGGCCGACGGCCGAGTACCTCGGTTACGTGCTCAACAGGCTCACGACCCCCGGGTCGCTCTACCTTGGCGTGGTCGCACTCTTCCCGCTGATCGCGCTGGCCGTGATCGGCGTGGGCAACCAGTTCCCGTTCAGCGGCGTGAGCCTGCTCATCATGGTCGGCGTTGGCCTTGACACGGTCAAGCAGATCGAGAGCCAGCTGCAGCAGCGTAACTACGAAGGCTTCCTGCGATAGTGCGCATCGTCCTCGTCGGGCCCCCCGGAGCGGGCAAGGGAACCCAGGCCCACTTCATCGCATCTCACCTGGCGATCCCGCGTATCTCGACAGGCGACATCTTCCGGCACAACGTCGCGCACAACACCGAGCTCGGCGTCAGGGCCAGGGAGTACATGGACCGTGGTGACCTCGTCCCCGACGAGGTCACGGTGGCGATGGTCCGCGACCGGCTCGCCGAAGCGGATGCGAAGGCGGGCTTCCTGCTCGACGGCTTCCCGCGGAACGTGCCACAGGCAGAGACGCTGAAGAAGATGCTCGCCGAGCTGGACACGAGGCTCACGGTCGTGCTTGAGCTTGTCGTCGACGAGAACGAGGTCGTCCGGCGGCTCTCCGGCCGCCGCACCTGCCGGCGCTGCCAGCGGGTCTGGCACGTGCTGTACGAGCCGCCCTCCGTGCCGGGCGTCTGCGACGACTGCGGCGGTGAGCTTTTCCAGCGTGACGATGACAAGGAAGAGGTCATCAGGCACCGGCTTGAGGTCTACAGCTCGCAGACCTCGCCGCTGATCGCCTTCTACGCCGACGAGGGCATCCTGGTTGGCATCGACGCGACCGGGCCGGTCGAAGAGGTCACCCAGCGCGCTCTCTCGGCGCTTCAGTCCTACGTGCACTGATTCGCCGGGCTCACGCGTCTCTCCTAGGTCGCGGCGACGCGTTGTGGTGGATACCGTTAGACGCGGAGGTGTGTGAGATGCGGCTGCGGAAAGAACCCGGGATTCAGGTCAAATCGCCTGAGCAGATTGCCCGCATGTACGCGGCTGGGCAAGTGGTCGCGCGCACGCTCTCGGTGCTGAAGGAAGCGGTGCGGCCGGGAATTACCACGGCGGAGCTTGACTCTATCGCCGAGCGCGAGATTCGTGCCGCCGGGGCGGTGCCGTCTTTCCTGGGCTACTTCGGATTTCCCGCGAGTATCTGCACCTCCGTGAACGAGCAGGTGGTGCACGGCATCCCGAGCAAGGAGCAAGTGCTTCAACTCGGCGACGTGATCTCCATTGACTGCGGGGCGATCCTTGACGGGTGGCACGGGGACTCCGCGCTGTCTGTTGGCGTTGGGGAGATTGATCCGGCCGATCAGGCGCTGCTTGCGGCCTGTGAGGCGTCGATGTGGGCGGGGATCGCGCAGGCCGTGGCCGGGCACCGGCTCGGTGATATCTCGCACGCGGTGGAGAAGTCGGTGCGCGCCGCCGGAGATTACGGACTGATCCGTGAGTACACCGGGCATGGCATTGGTACTGAGATGCATATGGATCCGGTCGTCAGGAACTACGGGCCGCCCGGGCAGGGCCCGCGGCTGGGCGCCGGGATGGCGCTGGCGATTGAGCCGATGATCACCCGCGGCGAGCGGCATGTCGCCGAGCTTGACGACGACTGGACGGTCGTCACCACGGACGGTTCTCGGGCCGCGCACTTCGAGCACACGGTCGCCATCACCCCCGACGGGCCGTGGGTCCTCACCGCGCGGGAAGCGGAGAAAGCCGAACAAACCGATCATCCCGAACGAGTTCGGCTTACTCGCCAGCGCTCCGCTATCTCTGTCGCCGACGGCGGGCACGATGCCGGGTGACCCGCGG
>JAWWPV010000110.1:0-3606 GCA_033854775.1 Trebonia sp. | reverse complement strand
GCCGCCACGCGGGCCGGCGCCAGCACGCCGGCCGGCAGCGGCAAGCTAACGGGCACGGCCGCCACCGCCCTGGTGACCAAGGCCATCGCCAACACCCGGGCGGCCGCGAGCGTGCGCGTGGCCGGCCAGGCCACCGCGACAGGATCCGGGAACGCGGGAAGCGGCGGCCAGCCGGTGACCTTCGACCTGACCTTGGTCAGGAGCGTGGGCTGCCAGGGGACGATCGCTCTGTCGAAGGCGGAGACGTTCCAGCTCGTCGAGACCGGCGGCTACGTCTGGATGCTGCCGAGCAGCGCCTTCTACGCGAGCCTGCACCTGGACAAGGCGGCCCTGGCCCTGATCGCCGACAAGTACATCAGGGTGAAGTCGACCGACAAGCAGATCGGCGACCTGGCCACGGAGTGCACGTTCACCGGCCTCCTCGGCTCGCTGTCCAAGCCGACGGGCAAGGATTACGCGGCCGTCCCGGTGACCTACAACGGCGGCCCCGCCTACGAGGTCACCCAGTCGGGCCAGCAGGGCACGGCCTTTGTCGCGAATACGGCGACGCCGCTGCTCCTGAAGCTCACCGACCCGCAGACGAACGGCGGGACGATCACGTTCACGGACTACAACGCCACGAAAACGATTACCGCCCCGACGAACGCCGAGTCCGTCGACGGCAGCCAGCTCGGGCTTTAGCGGATAACAGCAAGAAGCGGCGTCAGCCGCCGATCGCGGACATCGGGCGGTCCGGCTGGAGGAAGGTCGGGTCGTTGATCCCGTGCCCGGGCAGCTTCGACGCGACCGCGGCCCGCCACCGCGCGGCGATCTCCTCATCCGAGGCCCCCGACCGCAGCGAGGAGCGCAGGTCGCTCTCCGAGCGGGCGAACAGGCAGTTGCGGATCTGCCCGTCGGCCGTGAGCCGCACCCGGTCGCACGCGCCGCAGAACGGCCGGGTGACGGACGCGATCACCCCGACGCGGGCCGGCCCGCCGTCGACGAGGAAGGTCTCGGCGGGGGCAGCGCCACGCACCCGTTCGGAGTCCTCGGAAAGCGTGAACGCGCGGGACAGCGAGTCAAAGATCTCCTCCGAGGAGATCATCTCCGCGCGCTTCCAGCCGTGCTGCGCGTCCAGCGGCATCTGCTCGATGAACCGCAGCTCATACCCGTGCTCCACGCAGTACCGCAGCAGCTCGGGCGCCTCCTCGTCGTTCAGGTCGCGCATCACCACCGCGTTGACCTTGACGGGCGTGAGCCCCGCCGCCGCGGCGGCCGCGAGGCCGGACAGCACGTCGGAGAGCCGGTCGCGGTGGGTCAGCTTCCTGAAGACCTCGGGGCGGACCGTGTCGAGCGAGACGTTGATCCGGTCGAGGCCCGCGTCGCGCAGCGCGGCGGCGCGACGGTCGAGGCCGATCCCGTTGGTCGTCAGCGAGATCTCGGGGCGCGGCGAGAGCGAGGCCGTCGCCGCTATGATGGAGACGAGGTCGCGGCGGAGCAGCGGCTCGCCGCCGGTGAACCGGACCTCGCGGATGCCAAGCGTCTCGACGCCGATCCGCACGAGCCGCACCACTTCATCGCCGGTGAGTACCTCGGGCGCCGGCAGCCAGTCAAGGCCCTCGGGCGGCATGCAGTACGAGCACCGCAGGTTGCAACGGTCGGTGAGGGAGACCCGCAAGTCCGTTGCTATTCGCCCGTAGGAATCAGTGAGCATATACCTAGCCTACGTTCCGAATGTGATGAAAAAAAATGATGCCACCCCTGGTTGCGCAGTGCTTCCGGTGGTTGCGGGGGCGCAGTGGTAAGGACGGGTTTGGGGACGGGCCGGGATCGGCCGTGCTCGGACTCGCCAAGCTGGTGCCGGCGATCATCTCGCCCGCGTGGTCCACGGAGTCTGCCTACGCGCATGCCACCTTGATCCGGTCTACGGTAATGACGCAACATGTGTCAGTTCTTTGCGGCCGGGCAGCGTTTTTGGCCATGATGTTGGAATTTGGGCACCGGCAATACTCTGCGTCGTGAATTGTTTGCACTGGTGCCAAAAACCTTTCAAGAAGGCTGGAGATGGTAGAAAATGTTTATCGGCATTTTCTGATTGACTTCTCTTCTAAAATCGCGCATTGGCAGCATTATTAATGCATGAAGAAGCTCTGGGTTGCGGTAGCAGCCGTCAGCACAGCATCCCTGGTGCTAGCGATCTGTGTCCTGGCGGCGACCGCGCCATCCCGGGCGCTAGCGCTTTCTGTCACGGCGGCAACCACGCCCAAATTCGCGGAGCCTACGAGCGTCACGGTGTCGTCCGTGAAGGCGACCGGGGCCACCGTCAAGTTCGTCATCCCTTCGACCGACAGGGCGGCCACGAGCGAGCAGGTCGTTGTCTACCCCGCAAGCAACCCGGGTGCCGCACCAGCGTTCAGTGCAACTGTCACCTACTCTCCCGTAACCGTCACCGGGCTGGCGGCATCGACCGGCTACTACGCCGAGGTCTCCGTCAACGCGGTCAAGGGTCATGCCGCGTCTGCGTGGAAGGTGAGCTCGAAGTTCACCACGGCGAAGGCTCCCGCGCCGCCTACTCCCACGCCCACCCCGACTCCTACGACTACGTCTCCGACGCCTACCCCGACTCCTACGCCCACCCCGACTCCTACCCCTACCCCGACTCCGACGCCCACGCCTACTCCTACGCCCACCCCGACTCCGACGCCTACCCCGACACCTACGTCCCCGGCTACTGCCCCCTACGCTCCGGCGCTGTCGTCCTACACCACCCTGGCGCAGAGTTATTCCGCGACTGACATCGTCAACGATGGCTGGGCACAGGATGCCAACGACACCAAAGAGGGAGGTAACACCTGCCCGGCGGCGAATACCACCTACTCGTCATCACTTAATGCGGTTGTGCTGACTACCGCGGGCCAGCCGGCCACGAGCACCAGCACCGACTGCGCGCACATCAGGTCGCAGAACACCGTGCCAACCAGCGGTGACGTTGTTGAGGCGAACATTTGGCTGCCCGGCCTCGGTAGTGCTACGACCTTCGGCGGCGACAGCTACCCGGCTGGCACGCTTATCGACTGGGCTTCGATGTGGACGGACGGAGCGAACGGCACGAACGGGACAGAAAACTGGCCTGCCGATACCGAGGTCGATGCCGTCGAGACCCAGTACGGCACGAACTACGTATCCATCCATTACGGCAGCCTCTCGAAGAGCGGCGGCAGCACGGGCGACTGGACCACGGAGCCGAAGGGATGGGAAGGCACGGGGGCCATATACGCTACGCCTAACTCAGGTGTCCCTAACGTTCAGCCTGGCTGGAACGTCGTGGACATCGAGTTCACCAGCACCGTTGCCAACATCTACTTCAACGGCGAACTCTACGTCACGGTCCCGGCAAGCGTCCTGAGTCACCAGCCGGCCTACCTCAACTTCGGAATCTCCGGACCGAACGGTAACGACCCGAACTACCCGAAGTGGCCGGCGGGAGCCGGAACGGAAGATGTTCAGTACGTGAAGGTCTTCTCGTAATAGCGCGACAACTAAAAAGCGCGAAAAATGAAACCCCTACGGAAGCTTCCGTTGGGGTTTCATTTTTCGCGGCACACGCCCAGCGCACGCCCGGCTTAG
>JAWWPV010000109.1:0-2934 GCA_033854775.1 Trebonia sp. | reverse complement strand
TGTCGCCCGGGCGGACCGGCTTCGGCCAGCGGATCTCGTCGACACCAGCGGCACCGAGGCTGCTCTCCGGGCTGACGTAGCGGTCCACCAGTTGGCGCATCATCATGCTCGTCGTGTGCCAGCCGCTCGCGATCAGTCCGCCGTACGGCCCGTCCTTGGCCGCCACGGGGTCCACGTGGAACGGCTGCGGGTCGTACTGCTTGGCGAAGGCGATGATCTCTTGCTCGCTCATCGAGAAGCTGCCGCAGTCCACGGTGGTCCCAGGGACGTAGTCCTCGAAGTAGCGGGCCACGCGCTCAGGATGATCGGTCACGTCCCCCAGTATCGCGCAACCAGTATCGCGCAACACGGCAGCCGCGGCTTTTCGGGGGAGAAGTGTCCCCCGTGTAGCACGTCTGTCCGTATTTGGTCACGACACGATCACAGAAAAAACTCGGTTTGCCTGCGAGCGCCAGTCGGTCCCTGCAATAGTTCCAACCGATGGATCGACACGGACGAAAGCGTCGATACGCCCACAGACCGTTCGATACCTCCACATAGCGGGCGCGCGCAGCAAGAAGGCCCGCAACGAGTGAATGGGCCCGCCGAGAGGCACTCCGCCGCGTAGGCCGGGCAAGGCAACGACCATGGGGGAGAGCATGACCGCTGGGCGTAGTGACCGCCGGCCGTTGAGAATCAGGCGCAGGGGCCGTCACACGACCCCCTCGCAGGTAGAGAAGGTCGCGCAGCAGGCAGGCAAGGCGGCTCCCGCCGTCGCCATCGCCGGCGCGCTCGTCGCGTCGCCCCAGGCGTCGCACGCGCTCGCCGCCTCCGCCAAGCCGGTCACGGCGACGGCGCAAAGCCACACGACGGCGGCCGCGGACAAGGCCGCGAGCACCGGCGCGCACACCGGCACCGCTTCGCTCGACTCGTTCGAGACACGAACGGTCACGGTCGCCGCCGCCAAGCCGGCGCGGCACGCCGCGGCGGCGGCGCACAGCACGTACTACAGCGTCCGCAGTGGCGACACCTTGTCCAATATCGCCAACAGCTACTACCACAGCGCCGACGACTGGCAGTACCTCTACCACGAGAACGACAAGGCGCTCTCCGACCCGAACCTGATCTACGTGGGCCAGCGCCTCCTGATCCCGGCCACCGCGCCCGCGCACTACACGCTCAGCGACTACGTGCCGAAGCACGCCATGCCGGCCCAGCCCGCGGCCTCGACGGTCAGCCAGACCAGTCAGGACAGCGACAGCCAGCCCAGCGCGGCGCCCGCCACGATCGCCGGCGACGGCGGCGGCGGCAACGTGGTCACCCAGTCGGCCGCGCAGGGCATGTTCAGCTGCTCGGGCCTTGAGCAGCTGTGGAACCAGGAGGGCGGCAGCCCGGCCGCCGCGCTCATGGCCGCCGACATCGCGATGGCCGAGTCCGGCGGCAACCCGAACGCGATCAGCCCGACCAACGACTTCGGCCTCTGGCAGATCAACGGCTCAAACGGCTCGCTCGCCACCCTCAACCCATTCCAGAACGCCAAGTCGGCGATCGACCTGTCCGGCAACGGCACCAACTGGGGCCCGTGGACCACCTTCACCAGCGGCGCGTACTCCGGAAAGTGCTGAGCCGCTCCACCGGCACTAAGCAGAGCATTTAATCAAGATCAGGTCGCCCACCCGGACGGGAGGGCGACCTGATCGTTTCGCTTTCCTGGCTTAACGGCTTCCCGCGAGCGTTTCCGTAATGCCGAGGCGGGCCAGCTCGTCGGCGCGCTCGTTGCCGGGGTCGCCGTTGTGGCCCTTGACCCAGTGCCAGCTGACCTCGTGCCTGGCCATCGCCGCGACCAGGCGCTGCCACAGGTCCACGTTCTTCACCGGCTGCTTCGACGCGGTCTTCCAGCCGTTGCGCTCCCAGCCGGGCAGCCACTTGGTGATCCCGTCGAGCACGTACTTGCTGACCGTGTAGAGCTGCACCCGCACGGGCCGCTTCATTGCCTCGAGCGCGGAAATGGCGGCGAGCAGCTCCATCCGGTTGTTGGTCGTCGAGCGCTCGCCGCCGTGCAGTTCCTTGACCACGTTGCCGTACCTGAGCACCGCCCCCCAGCCACCCGGGCCTGGATTGCCGCTGCACGCCCCGTCGGTATAGATCACGGCCTCGCTCATGCCGCAAAGGCTACCGTGACGCGACGGACCGATAACATCCCCGTTCATGACCAGTGGTGGTCCGCAGGGCGCGGAGCTTGTCCTCGTCAACGGGAAGATCCGGACACAAGCCCACCCGTCCGGCTTCACGCAGGCGGCCGCGATCCGCGGCGGTGTCATCCAGGCATTGCGCGGCGATGACGAGATCCGCGATTTCACCGGGCCCTTCACCCGGGTGCTTGACCTGCGCGGACGGCTAGCCATCCCCGCGTTCGGCGACGCGCACGTCCACCCGGTCCAGGGCGGGCTGGAATCGCTGCGCTGCAACCTGGCCAACCTCAAGGGCAGGCAGGAGTACCTGGCCGCGATCGCCGCGCACTGCGAGACCCTGCCGCGCGGCGCCTGGGTACTCGGCGGCGGCTGGTCGATGCCGGCGTTCCCCGGCGGCACGCCCACCGCGGCCGACCTGGACGCGGTCACCGGCGGACGGCCCGCGTTCCTGCCTAACCGCGACCACCACAGCGCCTGGGTGAACAGCGCTGCGCTCGCCATCGCCGATGTCACCAAGAGCACCCCCGACCCGGTCGACGGGCGGATCGAGCGCGACGGCGCGGGGAACCCGACGGGCGCACTGCACGACGGCGCGATGCGGATCGTCGCCGACTACGTGCCGCCGCCGGGCCAGGGCGAGCTCACGGCCGCGCTGCTCGTCGCGCAGCGGCACCTGCACTCGCTCGGCATCACCAGCATTCAGGACGCCTGCGTCGGCGACGCGGGCGAGATCAGCATCCTCGACACGTTCGCGACCTACCGG
>JAWWPV010000108.1:0-2967 GCA_033854775.1 Trebonia sp. | reverse complement strand
TGACGAGCGGCCAACGCTCTTTTCCGTTCGGCCGGATAGGTCCGCTGAGGTGTCAGCCGACCCGGCGCGGGAGCTCTTGCGTCTTGAGCTTGGCGGTGAACCCGAGGGAGCTGCGGAAGCCGCCCGGGTGCAGCAGCAGGCCGAGCCCGTTGCCGCCGCCGACGAGTCCTGGCGGCGTGGAGTGCATCTCGTTCGCCCACCAGGCGGGGTCGTAGAACAGGCCCGCGATCTCGTTGTGGTGCGCCTCGTCCGTGAACAGGTAGCTGCCCTCCTGCAGGAGCGGCCACACGTACTTCAGGGCGTCCCGGACGGAGCTGGTCAGGTCGGCGTCGATGTAAGCGAACACGAGGTGCGCGTCGAACCCGGGCAGGGTCTCGCTGAAGAATCCCTTGTGGAACTCGCAGACGTCGAGCACGCCGTACTTGCGGATGTTCTCCTGCACCTCGGGCAGCGACCCAGCGTAGGCGCCGCCCTCGTAGGTGTGGAACTGGAGTTCCGAGAGCACCAAGTGCTCCTTGTCGCCGGCCTGCGGTGTCGGCAGGCCTTCGAAGCTGTCGAAGAGGTGCAGGCGGCGGCCGGTCCACGAGGCGAGACGCGAGAGGTTGACGGCACTGCCACCCTTGAAGGAGCCGCACTCGATCAGGTCGCCCGGCAGGTCCTTCGGGATCTGCAGGATCTTGCCCGCCATGATCAGGTGGTAGAGAAAGTTGGACGCGCTTTCCACGCGGATATTGTTTCTGATGGTGAGAGCGAGGAACTGGAGCTTCTTGAACAATCCGATGCCGTACTCGCGTCCCGTCTCGCGCGCGAAGAACTCCCGGGCGACGACCGGCAGCAGCGCCGTCGTTACCAGGGCGGCCGGCACGCGCTTGAGCGAACTTCGTCGCACGTCGATCTCCCAGCGATAGGTTGGGTGGTAAGGGTCACTACCCTGTTAACGGGGTCATGCTAGTCCGGCCGTAGTTGGTCTAGCTACCAGGATCGCCCAGTTCACCCCATTGGGCCGCCACGGCATCCAGCCCCGACCGCAGGAGCGGCTACCGCAGGTCATCCCGCCGCTGTTGTTTACGGTAATGATGATACGCTGCGTAACCATTGGGGTGGAACCTTAGCCCACCGACAGTAACCAAACTTGCCCTACTTAGCCAACATAAGAGTATCTTGGCATCGCCAAGACAACACCTAAGAGTATCTTGACATCGCCAAGAGAACAGGCGACAGCCTCGTGGACGGAGGTCCAATGCTCGGAGCATGGGCGAAAGATGTTTCGGCGCTCGCGAAGGAGTTCGAGAGCGGGGAGCCGTTCCCGCTGCTGCTCATCGACGGTTTCCTTGAGGAGAGCTTCGCGGAGCAGTTGCTGTCGGAGTTCCCCTCGATCGAGGGGATGTCCCGCACGAAGGATTACGTCTTCGGCGACAAGCGGGAAGAGGCCGACTTCGCGAAGGCGGGCCCCGCTTCCAAGGCGTACTACGACTTCCTGCTGTCTGACGAGTTCGCCGGGATCATCGGCACGATCACGGGCCGCACGCTCTTCGTGGACCCGGCCTTTCACGGCGGCGGCTTCCACCAGGGCGGCGACGGCAGCTTCTTGGACACGCACGTTGACTTCAACATCCACCCCAAGCACAGCGACTGGCTGCGCGTCCTGAACCTCCTGCTCTACATGAACAAGGACTGGCCGGCCGAGTACGACGGCGCCCTGCTGGTGCGCACCGACCCGAAGAACGAGCCCCGTGCCATCTTGCCGCTGTTCAACCGGGCGGTGTTCATGCTCACCAGCGGCAACACCTTCCACGGTTACCGGAAGATGTCGCTGCCACCGGGACAGAGCCGCAAGTCGATCGCCGGGTACGCCTATGAGCTGATCGAGGAGGGCAGCCTGAAGCCGCGCACGACCTCCTGGTCTCCCGAGGAGGGCGGAATCGTCAAGAAGACCCTCGCGAGGCACTGGACGGGCCTGGCGGCCGCCAAGAACAAGCTAAGCGGCAGCTAGCTGATCCGTCCCGCGTCCGGGTCGCCATTTCGCCGACCCGGACGCGGCGTGATTCTTGCCCGGGCTCAGCTGCGTTGCGCCGACCTGACTTGTATCTGGCCGTTGCGCATCAAGCCGATCCGCTGCGCCCGGCGGGCCACCGTCGAGTCGTGTGTCACCATCACCAGGGTCAGTCCGTGCTCGCGCCACATCCGCTCAAGCAGCGCCATGATGTCGTCGCGGGTGCCCTCGTCGAGGTTGCCGGTGGGCTCGTCCGCCAGCAGCACGCCCGGGCGCTTGACCAGCGCCCTGGCGATCGCGACACGCTGCTGCTGTCCGCCGGACAGTTCGGACGGCAGGTGGCTGGCGCGTTCGCCTAGCCCGACCTCGGCCAGCGCTTCCCCGGCCAGTTTCCGCCGCTCCGCCGCGGTCATGCCGAGCGGGACCAGGGCGGTCTCCACGTTCTCCTTGGCGGACAGCGTGGGGATCAGGTTGAAGGTCTGGAAGATGAACCCGATCGAGGCCGCGCGGACCTTGGTGAGCTTGCCTTCGCTGAGCCGGGCCAGGTTGCGCCCGGCTAGGTCGACGACGCCCTTGGTCGGCCGGTCGAGACCGCCGAGGATCTGAAGCAGCGTGGACTTGCCGTGGCCGGTCGGCCCCTGGATAGCCAGCCACTCGCCGTCCTCGATGACCAGGTCCACGCCCTGAAGCGCGCGGACCGTGCCGCGGCCCTTCTGGTAATCCCTGGTGACCCCGGTGAGCTTGTACATGAACGTCCTTCCGTGATTGGGTTGAGCGCCCGGGCTCCCGACCGGACCCCGCTAGCCGAGGCGGGAGAGGGCGGCCGCCGGACGCAGACGGACGGCCCGCCAGCCGCCGAACGTGCCCGCGACCAGGCCGCCGGCGATGGCGAGCAGCACGGCGAGGCCCACCGCGCCGAGCGTCACCGGGGCGGTGAGGTGGACCGAGACGGTGTGCGCCGCGGCGGACGCGCC
>JAWWPV010000107.1:0-3024 GCA_033854775.1 Trebonia sp. | reverse complement strand
AGAACCCGCCCGAGGCAAAGACAAGACGCGAAACCGACGGCCCCCGGGACCACGACACGCCCGGGACTGGCAACTCACCCGAGACGCAGACGGCGACGAATGCCGACCTACTTCCAGCGGGCCCATGACGAGGAAAAGTTTCCAAGATCTAATGGCCGGCCGGAATGCCGGGTAAAACCGGGCACAAGGGATGGCCGGGGCGACTGTGCTCCACGCTAACTTGATGGCAGGGCTGTATAACCCTTTTTGACTTGGTAGTGGTGGGCCGGACGTCGCCTCACGTCGCCTCAGGCGAGCCCGACTTGGCCGAGGAAAGTGCCGTTGTCGTAGAAGAGGTACTCCTCGACGATCTTGCCGTCGCGCCAGCGGGCGGCGGTTGAGTAGATGACGTCGAACGGCTTGCCGGTCGGCTGGATGACGGTCCCGTCGGGCATCTCGAGCGGTGCGGTAAACGTCCCGGTGAAATGCGTGAGGAAACAGGTGAAATCGCCCTCGCCGAACAGGGTGTAGTAGGGGTGGTGAACCTTGTTGTCGGGAAAGGCCCGGCAGAACCGGATCGACTCTTCGCGATGGTCCTGGCCTCCGTGTGTCGGGCTGTCCTGCCGGCCCGGCCAGTAGACGACCGTTTCGTGCTGGTCGTGGAAGAAGTCGAAGGTGTCCCAGTCGCGCGCGTTCCACGCTTCGTCAAGCGCGTACATCCGCTCGGCGTTGGTCATGGGCATCTGTCTCATGACGGTCCGCTTAGCGTTGGTCCCAGGCATGGTCATGTCAGGCATCGGCTTTCCGCTCCTTCGCTGTGCAGGCCGTCACGCCTGCTTCTGGTAAGGCATGTCCGCGGGGCGGCCCTGAGGTGCTGCCCGGACTACTCAGGAGTCGGCGAGGCGGCGTTCGCTGACCTCGATCAGGCTCGGCCGGTCGGACGAGAGCCCGTCCTTGACCGCGCTGGTGAGCTCGGAGAGCGTCTTCACCTGCTCAGACTGAACTCCGTAGGAGGCGGCGATCCCGGGGATGTCCATGGCGGGCAGTTCCATGCCAGGCGCGTCCGGATCGTGCATGAACCGGCTGAACTCCTTCAGCGCCCGGTACTCGCTGTTGCGCGCCACGGCGAAGACAACCGGGATGCTGTGCTGGGCGGCGGTCCACAGCCCGCTGACCGAGTAGTGCACCGCGCCGTCGCCGAGCAGCGACACCACCCGCCTGGACGGGTCCGCGAGCTGCAGTCCGATGGCCCCGGGCAGGCCCCAGCCGAGGCCGCCGCCCGCGCAGATGTACATGCTCCCCGGACGCGTGATCTCCAGCCGGTCCCACGCGGTGACCATGGTCGACGTCCACTCGTGGGCGAAGACCGTGCTGTCGGTCTTCGCCGCGTTGATCGCGTCCACGATCGCCTCCTCGGTGAACGCAGGGCCGGTGGTGTCGGCCTGCGGGAGCGGTTCGCGGGTAAGCGCCGGCCGCCCGGCGGCCGGGATGGCGTCCGCGAGGCGCTTGACGGCGTCCGCGGGGTCGCCGATGAGAATGTGCCCGACCGGGGCGCGGGCAGCCTCGTCCGGGTCGGAGGTCACCGCCCACAGTTCGGCGCCCGCGGGCAGGTAGTCGCCGTCGGCGAACTCGTGGTACATGAAGATCGGGGCGCCGAAGCAAACGACGAGGTCATGCCCCTCGAAGCGGCCGGCGACGGCGGGGATGCTCCCGGGAAGAACCCCCCGGTAGTTGGGGTGGCGGGTGGGGAACGGGCACCGGGCAGGGCTGGGCGCCACCAGCACCGGCAGCGACAGGTTCTCGGCCAGCCGCACCGCGCCGTCCCACCCGGCCGGGGTGTCGATGTCCGGCCCGGCCACCATGACCGGGTTCTTCGCCGCGGCCAGCCGCTCGCGCAGCCGGCCAAGCGCCTCCTCGGGGACCACGGGGTCCCCGTCGATGACGCGGGATTTCAGGTGCCCAAGCGCACTGGCATCCGCGTCCTGGTCCCAGTCATCCAGCGGCAGCGAAAGGTAGAAAAGGTAGACCGGCCCGCTCGGCGCGGCGGCCGCCCGCAGGATCGCGTTCGACAGAGACTGCGGCGCGTCTTGCGGGCGGGACGGCTCGTGGCTCCACTTGACTAGCGGCTCGACCAGCCTCGGCGCGTCCACGTTGGTCAGGTAGGCCTTCAGCTCGGTGTACTGCCGCGCCTGGTTGCCGGAGGTGATGACCACCGGCACGTGCCCGGCCTGTGTGTTGACCAGGTTCCCCATCGCGTTGCCGGTGCCCGCCGCGGCGTGCAGGTTCACCAGCGACGGCCGGCCGGTGGCCTGGGCGAAGCCGTCCGCGATCCCGATCGCCGCGCCCTCCTGCAGCGCCAGGATGTAGCGGAAGTCATCCGGGAGGTCGCTAAGCATCGGCAGCTCGTTCGAGCCGGGGTTCCCGAAGATGGTGGTGATCCCGTGGGCGCGCAGGACATCGTAGAAGGCGTCCCGTACGTTCATGAGCATGTTCCCCTTTGCATGCAAGAGAAGTCCGATCCGGCTGCCAGGCCCGTGCGGTGCACGGGGACTGTGGCCGGTGCCGGGCGGGCGCCCGGCCCGCGCCAAGTCTTCTGTCGGGCTTGGTGAGCCGGCATCACATGAATTGGTGATGCCGGCGAGGAGATCCAGGCAGATCCGCACCCCCATGCCGAGGCAGGACACCGTGTGCGGGGCCGGGACCAGCCCGCCACTGGGGCCGTGCGTCAGGCAGGCGGCCGGCACGTCGCTGACGGGGAAGCCGTTGCCGACGATTGCGACGTTGTCGCTGTTCGGCAGGCTCAGCGGGCCGTTCGGCCCGCGGTAACCCTGGGCCAGCTGCCAGCTCGCGCCTGTCGGCACAAAGCTGTCATTGATGCCCACTGGTTTGTGAGCCGCCAACCCGGGTAGTCGGACGGCCCCATGGAGCGCGCTAGTACGCAGGACCGCGGAGGGTCACGTGAGCCAGGCGAGCGAGACCATCGAGCCGGAGCCCATCGACAACGGCCAGCCACCCGGCGCGGGTGAACCGGGCGACGCGGGCGAC
>JAWWPV010000106.1:0-11558 GCA_033854775.1 Trebonia sp. | reverse complement strand
CTCGAAGGCGCGCAGGGGTCGCTGCTCGACATCGACCACGGCACCTATCCGTTCGTTACCTCATCCAACCCGACCGCGGGCGGCGCCTGCGTCGGCGCGGGGATCGGGCCGACGCGAATCGGCCAGGTGATTGGCATCGTCAAGGCGTACACCACGCGGGTCGGGGCGGGTCCGTTCCCCACCGAGCTCAAGGACGAGTGGGGCGAGTACCTGCGCAAGACCGGCGGCGAGTACGGCGTGACCACGGGGCGGGCCCGGCGGTGCGGCTGGTTCGACGCGGTGATCGCCCGGTACGCCACTCGGGTCAACGGGGTCACCGACTTCTTCGTGACCAAGCTCGACGTGCTTTCCTCGCTTGACAAGGTGCCAGTGTGCGTCGCGTATGAGGTCGACGGTCGGCGGTATGACGAGATCCCGATGACGCAAACCGAGTTCCACCACGCCAAGCCCGTGTATGAGTACCTGGACGGGTGGTGGGAGGACATCTCCCAGGCCCGCTCCTTCTCGGACCTGCCCAAGGCGGCCCAGGACTACGTCAAGGCGATCGAGGACCTCTCCGGCGCGCCGGTCAGCGCGATCGGCGTCGGGCCCCGTCGCGACCAGACCCTCCAGATCCGGCCTCTCTTGTAGCGTCCCGCCGCCGCCGTCTGGTACCGGGCGGTCAGCGGGTAGGCTCCCGGAGCGTGCGAGTACTTGTGATCGGTGGCGGCGGGCGAGAACACGCCATTGTCCGCGGGCTAGCCGCGGACCCCAGCGTCAGTGAGGTGCACGCGGCGCCGGGGAATCCAGGGATCGCGTCGCTGGCGCAGGTGCACGCCGTCTCGGCGAACGACCCAGTGGACGTCGTCCGGGTGGCTCGCCTGGTCGCGGCCGACCTTGTGGTGATCGGGCCGGAGGCGCCGCTGGTGGCCGGCGTGGCCGACGCGCTGCGGGCCGCGGGGATCGCGGCGTTCGGGCCCGACGCGGGGGCGGCGCGGATTGAGGGTTCCAAGGCCTTCGCGAAGGAGGTCATGGCGGCCGGGGGCATCCCGACGGCGCAGGCGCGAGTCGCCGGCACGCCGGCCGAGGCCGAGGAGGCGCTCAAGGCTTTTGGGGCGCCGTACGTGGTCAAAGACGACGCGCTGGCCGCCGGGAAGGGCGTCGTGGTCACGGACGACTTCGCTGTGGCGCTTGCCCACGCTGCCTCCTGCGAGCGGGTGGTCATCGAGGAGTACCTCGACGGTCCTGAGGTGTCGCTGTTCGCCGTCGCCGATGGCACGACGGCGGTACCGTTGCTCGCCGCCCAGGATTTCAAGCGGGCACACGACGGCGACCAGGGGTCGAACACCGGGGGGATGGGCGCCTACGTGCCGCTGCCCTGGGCACCTTCTGGGCTGGCAGAAGAGGTGCTGGCTACGGTGATCCAGCCTGCCCTCGATGACATGGCACGGCGCGGTGCGCCGTATCGGGGTGTGCTCTACGCGGGCCTGGCGCTGACCTCCAAGGGGGTCAAGGTCATCGAGTTCAACGCGCGGTTCGGCGATCCAGAGGCCCAGGTGGTCCTTGACCGGCTGGCGACTCCTCTTGCCGGGTTGCTGAGTGCCTCGGCGGCCGGCGACCTTGGTGCCGTGCCCGCGCTCGCCTGGCACACCGGCGCGACCGTCACCGTGGTGATCGCCGCCGCGGGCTACCCCGAGGCCCCGGCCAAGGGCGACGTGATCACGATCAAGGACCTTCCCGCGGGCACCGACGGCTACCTCCTGCACGCGGGCACCGCTCTTAACGGTGCTGACCTGGTGACGGCGGGCGGCCGCGTCCTCAACGCAGTAGGCTCCGGCCCGGACCTGCCATCCGCGCGGGCCGCCGCGTACGCGGTCGCTGAATCCGTAGCGTTCCGCGGCGCCTGGTACCGACGTGACATCGCCGAGCGGGCCAGCGGCGACGCCTGACCCGCCGCAGCGGGTCATCCAGGTCGTTGGCGGCAGCGCGTTGGCCGGGATCGCGCTGCTCATAGCCGTGGTCGCGGGAGCGCTGGCGGTGGAAAGGCGGGCCGGGCGCGCTACCGTTAACGCATGATCGACAGGTACACGCTGCCGGAGATGGGCCGAGTCTGGTCTGAGGCCCATAAGTACGAGCTCTGGTGCCAGGTGGAGACCCTGGTGCTTGAGGCGCACGCGCGGGCGGGGACGGTGCCTGCCGAGGCGGTCGGCCCGGTGCGCGCCGCGCCGCCGCCCACCCCAGAAGCGGTGACCGAGGTGGAAGCGGTGACGGAGCATGACGTGATCGCGTTCCTCACCGCCTGGGCGGACAACACCGAGCCGCGGTCGGCCGCCGCTTACGTGCACTACGGCATGACCTCGTCTGACCTGCTCGATACCGCGCTCGCGCTCCAGCTTGTCGAGGCGACCGACCTCATCATCGCGAAGGCGGACCGGCTGGTCGCGGTGCTGCGCGACCACGGGCTCGCGCACCGCCACACGCTGCGCTCGGGGCGGACGCACGGCATCCACGCAGAGCCCGACCTGTGGGGGCACCGGGTCGCTGACTTCGCGTTCGCGGCCGCGAGGTCAAGGGACCGGGTACGGCGCGCGCGCGAGGCGGTCGCGGTCGGCAAGCTGTCCGGGCCGGTCGGGAGCTACTCAAACATCGACCCGGCCGTCGAGGCGGAGGTGATGCCCGCGCTCGGGCTCCGCGCGGCGGATGTCGCGACCCAGGTGGTGATGCGCGACGGCATCGCCGAGTGGGTGTCCGCGCTCGCGGTGCTCGCCACGGTCTGCGAGGCGATCGCCCTTGAGGTGCGGCACGGGCAGCGGACGGAGGTACGCGAGCTCGCCGAGCCCTTCAGGACAGGCCAGAAGGGCTCGTCGGCGATGCCGCACAAGAAGAACCCGATCCGCTCCGAGCGGATCGCCGGGCTCGCCCGCGTGGTGCGGTCCTACGTGACACCCGTCACCGAGGGCATCCCGCTCTGGCATGAGCGGGACATCTCACATTCGAGCGTGGAGCGTATCGCCCTGCCGGACGCCGCGATCGCGACGGATTACCTGCTGCACCTGACCAGCGGACTCGTCGAGGGGCTCGTCGTGGACGCCGCCAGGATGCGGGCGAACATGGACCTCACGCACGGCCTGCTGTACTCCTCATCAGTCCTGCTCGAACTCGTGTCGAGCGGCCTTTCGCGGGAAGACGCGTACGCGCTCGTGCAGGCCGCCGCGATGGAAACCTGGGACACGCGGACACCATTCCGTGATTCTCTGATTACTCAGGGTAAGAAGCGGAACATGGTACTCGATGAGTTGGCCCTTGACCGGGCGTTCCGCGCGGAGAGCTACGTCGGACGGCTTGGACACGTCTTCGACCGACTCGCTAGCCTCTCGTGACCACCCGGTGGGTGGCATACTGAACAAGGCGTTCGCATGGGTGTGCTTACTGAGCGCGCCGTTCTCGCAGTTTCCCCTCGGACAGGAGCAGCATCCACATGACCAAGGGCACCGAGATCCGTTACCGCGTGCGCGGGAGCGCACCCCTGCGGGGCACGGTCTTCATTCAAGGCGCCAAGAACGCGGCTCTGAAGATGATCGCCGCGGCGTTGTTGACGGAGAAGGGCCGGACGGTGTTGCGGAACGTCCCGCCGATCGAAGACGTGCGGCGCGCGGTCGAACTCGCCCAGGCGATCGGTGCCCGCGTGGAATTCCACGAGGTGGAGCGCACCTTGGTGGTGGACGCCTCGACGCTGACCTCGCCGGTGCTGCCGGCCGACATCGCCCGCCGCTTCCGCGGCTCCGTGCTCTTCGTGCCCGCGCTGCTGCACCGGTTCGGCGAGGCGGTCATTGAGGGCATCGGCGGCTGCAACCTGGGCAGCAGGAACCTCGACTTCCACTACCGCGGCTTCGCCCGGCTTGGCGCGACGGTCGACGAGGGCGAGGCGGTCATCCGCATCACCGCGCCCGATGGCCTGCGCGGCGCGCACCTGTACCTAGACACGCCGTCGCACACCGGCACCGAGAACCTGATGATGGCGGCGTCGCTCGCGCCGGGAACGACGATCATCGACAACACCGCGCAAGAGCCCGAGGTTCTCGACATGATCGCGTTCCTCAGCAAGATGGGCGCGGAGATCACTGGTGGCGGTACCGGATTCATCACCGTGCACGGCGTCTCGGAGCTTAGGGCCATCGAGCACACGGTGATGGCGGACCGGATCGACGCCGGCGTGTTCGCCATGGCCGCGGCCGCCGGCGGCGGCGAGATCAACCTGGTCGGCGCTAACCTGGACCACCTTGGCGTGGTCCGCTGGAAGCTTGAGCAGATGGGCGTTGAGTTTGCCGCCAACGGCGCGATCCTCCAGGTACGCCGGGAGAAGCCGCTACGGCCGATAAACGTAATCACCAGCCCGTACCCCGGGTTCGCCACCGACCTGCAGTCGCCGATCATGACGCTCGCGACGATGGCCGACGGAGCGAGCTACATTCGCGAAACGATCTTCGACGGCCGGTACACGCTGGTGCCGGAACTCAACAAGATGGGCGCGAAGGTCGAGCTCGACAACAACGTCGCGATCGTGCATGGGCCGACGGAGCTGCACGGGACGGATGTCGTGGCGCACGATCTGCGCGGCGGCGCGGCACTCATTCTCGCGGGCATGGCCGCCGAGGGTGAGACCGTCATCTCCAACGGCTACTACATCGACCGCGGGCACGCCAGGATCGACGAGCGGCTCCGCGCCCTCGGCGCCGATGTCAGCGCCGAGGAGCACGAGGTCGGCGAGCCCTAAGCGCGCGGTCGCGAGCGCGGGAAACCAGCTAGGCCATATGCGGGAAGGCGCTCGCAACCGCCAGGAAAGCGTCGTTCGCCGCGCTCGTCCCAATCGAGACGCGCGCGCCTTCCCCCGCGAAGGGGCGGACCGCGATTCCCGCCGCTTCGCACGCCGAAGCGAACCGCGTCGTGCGGTCTCCTAGGCGGAGCCAGACGAAGTTCGCTTCGGTGTCTGGGACCGTCCAGCCGTCCGCCCGCAGGGCCGTGGTTACCCTGTCGCGTTCCTTGACGACGGCCTCCACGCGCTCTAGGAGCTCGTTCTCGGCGTTCAGCGACGCTATCGCGGCGGCCTGGGCCACTGAGCTGACCGTGAAGGGGAGCATCGTCTTCCGAACGGCCTCGGCGACGCCGTCGTGGCCGATGAGGAAGCCGACGCGGAGGCCGGCCAGGCCGTAGGCCTTGGAGAAGGTGCGGAGCACGGCCACATTCTGACGGCTCCGGTAGAGGTCGATGCCGTCGGGGACGCCAGGGTCACGGATGTACTCACGGTAGGCCTCGTCGAGGACAACCAGGCAGTCGCTGGGAACCTGGTCAATGAAGTCGGTCAGCTCCTGCTCGCGGACGACCGTGCCGGTGGGGTTGTTGGGATTGCAGACCAGGACGAGCCGCGTCTGCGGCGTGATCGCCTTGGCCATCGCCGCCAGGTCATGGGTCTCCTCCTGGAGGGGGACCGTGACCGACGTAGCACCCGCCAGGTCCGCGAGCGCCGGGTACGCCTCGAACGCGCGCCAGGCGTAGAGAACCTCGTTGCCGGGATCGCTGACGGCCTCTATCAGCTGCTTGAGGACCCCCACCGAGCCGCAGCCGACCGCCACATGGCCGGCCGGCACGGCGAACCGCTCGGCGATCGCACCGATCAGCGTCTCCGCGCCGTTGTCCGGGTAGCGGTTGATGCCGCTAACCGCCTCGGCGATGACCTCAAGGACCGACGGCAGCGGCCCGTAGGGCGACTCGTTGGAAGACAGCTTGTGCGCTTGGCCGGCCGCGGCGACCGGCGCCCGGCCCGGCTTGTACGCGGGGAACGTATCAAGCACGGGCCGGAACCGGGGTGATAGGTCACTCATGCCCCTAGATTAAGACAAGGACTTGGCGGCGAAGGCATAAGCCTGCTGGCCTAGCTCCGTGACCGCTGCCTCGGTGGCGTTAGGGCCGACCACGGTTACCGTGCCGACGAAGTCGGCGGTCCGGTAGATGAGGGACCACATGTCACCCGACTGGGCACCCTCCGCGTGCACGTTCAGGACGCGAGCTTGCTTGCCGATGCCGGTGATCGCCTTTTCCGTGACGCCGTACGTATAGGTCTTGCCCCCCACCTTCTCCTGGTACTGCGCGCACTCGGCGGGGACGTGCCCAGCGAGCGCGGTCGACGCGGACTTGGCGGAGGACGCGATCAGCACCTCGGAGACCCCGTTCGTGCCTACCCGGAACGTGACGGCGGCCGCGGGAGCCCCCGCGAGCGCAGCCGGGTCGAACCCCACCGTCGCCGCCCCGGTGCAGGTCTTGGGTGTCACCTGAACGGCGCTGGCGGCCTGCTTGCCGCGGCCCGCCGCCGACATGGACGCGTACGTCCCGCTGCTCGCAGGCGCGGCCGCCGCCACCCCGTTGACCCGCGTGAGCAGGGCCTTCCGCAGCGTCGCCGCGGTAGTCCCGGTCGACGAAGCCTTGGTCGTCGAGGTCGCCCCATTGCCGCAGCCAGCCAGCCCAGCCACGACCACAGGCACAAGCACAAGCAGCCCCGATGCGATACGCCAGCAACCGCCAGCCATCCCTCACCCCTTAACGCTACGGATAACACACATGACAATGCGTGAGGATAGTGCACCAGGAGTAACGACAGGCAGCGTTAAGTAAAAACAAAAGAGTGAGTGTCGCGGCCTGGGGCTCGCCCAAGAAAATCTTGCGGCCGCGTGGAACCCGCAACCGTTCGGATCATCTCTGGGTCTTGACTGTGGGGCTACGCGGGAAAGACTGCCTCCCACGACAGGCATCGCCCGCAGGCTTTCGTCGGCGCAGCCGACACCGGGGGGTTCCGGGGGGTCGTCCCCGCGCTGAGGATGTCGAGTCTGTGGAGCGCGAACAGCGCCCAGACGATCACGATGATCTCCCGTCGCGCGGGGCGAAGGCCCGCCAACTGGCCCTGCTCGTGTGGTCAGTGAAGTGAGCAGATCGCGGACGCGATGACGGCGGTGACGGCGTTGGGGTGCGAGATCAGGGTCAAGTGCGATCCGCCGTGGAAGAGGGTGATGTGGGAGTGGGCGCGGTGGGCCATCGCGAGTTCTGAGGCGGCCGTGATGATCTGGTCGCCGGTGCTGACGAAGTACCGGGACGGGATGGTCTTCCAGGCCGCCGCCCTCGACGGGGTGTTGAACGCGGCGGTGGAGGCGCCGCGCTGGGAGGCCCACAGCCGCTCGGCCTCGGCGCGGGGCAGGTCGCTGGCGGAGTAGCGGATGAAGATGTTTTCGTTCAGGTAGAGCTCGGACGCGCCGCCGGGGGCGCCGGGGTAACTGGTGGTGAAGAAGAGCTGGGCCGGGGTGTCCTTGTTCAGGATGGAGGTGGCGCCGGAGAGCTGGCCGTTGGTTTCACCGGGGGCGGGGGCGGCCGCGTCGACGTAGACTAGCGCCTTGACGTTGGCAAGCCCGGCCGCGGCGTTGGTGATCACGGCCCCGCCGTAGGAGTGACCGGCCAGCACCACTGGGCCTGCGATGGTCTTGAGGTAGTCGGCGACGTACTCGGCGTCGGTGGTCAGGAAGCCTACGGAGTCCACGGAGCACCCTTACCGCCGTGGCCATTCCCCGGTACCGTGGTACCTGGCGGTCACGTCGTTTCGCTCCGCGCGGGCGGCGAGGCATCCGCGGGAGGGAGGGCGCGGTGGCTGCGGAGCAGGTTCCCGCCGTGAAGGTCTACGACCAGTGGGACCAGGGCACCGCGACGATGACGGTCTGCGGCGACCTCGACGCCGTCACCGCGGACGCCTTCTGCCAGCGGCTCGCCGAGGTGGCCAGCGGCAGCCCCCGGCGGCTGGTGATCGACCTGGCGGGAGTCGGCTTCCTGGACTCCGCCGGGCTGCGGGCGTTCGTCCAACTCCGCAAGGCGCTGCCAGGGGACTGCCCCGTGATCCTCCGCTCCCCGCCCCCCCGGGCCCGGCAGGTCTTCGACCTGGCCGGCCTGGGCACCGCATTCGAGTTCGAGTAGCCGCCCGCCCCCGCCCGCGCCCCGGCTGCGGCGCCACCAGGCGAAATATCCGCCTACGGGCAGCTCAGTGGGCCGCATGGCGCTGGCGGTCCCCAGGTGTTTTTGGCGGCTGGGCGGGTGCGCTCGTTAGCCGCGGTGTGTCAGATGTCGATGCTCCTGTCGGGCGCGGCCAGCGCCGTTATTCATTTCATGCCGTTCGGGGAAGAAGCGCCTTATCGTGGCGCTGTGACGGCTCAGATGATCATTCTCAACGGCGGTTCCAGCTCGGGGAAGTCCGGGATCGCCCGGTGCCTGCAGGCCATGCTCGCGGATCCGTGGCTGGCGTTCGGGGTCGACTCGTTCGTCGACGCACTGCCCGCGAGGATGCAGACCTCGGACGAGGGGATCGTGTTCGCGGCCGGCGGCGGGGTGAGCGTCGGGGCGGACTTCCGGGCTCTGGAGGCGGCCTGGATGGACGGCATCGCGGCGATGGCCCGCGCAGGTGCCAGGATCATCATCGATGACGTCTTGCGCGGCGGGGCGGCGTCCCAGCAGCGGTGGCAGAGGGCCCTGGCCGGAACGGCCGTGGTGTGGGTCGGAGTCAGGTGTGACAGCGCGGTCGCCGCCGGCCGTGAGATCGCACGGGGAGACCGCGTCCAGGGGATGGCCGCGTCGCAGGCGCACGTGGTCCACGAGGGAGTGTCCTATGACCTGGAGGTGGACACGACAGATACCGAGTCCCTGGTATGCGCGCAGGCCATCGCCGCCCATGTCAGCTGATCGCTGGATCGTCTTGAGCTTCCCCGGCCGGCGGCCGCAGCTCGTCAGTTCGCCCAGGGCAGATGGCGGCTGGCGTGATCGCTAGCGGCGGGCGTCTGTGGTTCGGGCGAGCGAGGTCGCGATGGTGCCGAGCTCTGCTTTGAGGCTGGCGTAGTGAGGGCCGGGGTTGCTCCGGTGCATCAGGCTCCAGATGGTGTTCCGGCGCAGCGTCCATGCTTCCTGGATCTCGGGAGGCTGGGCTGCCTCGATCGGGCGGGGGGCGAAGTAGTGCTCGCCCGAGGTGACCTGGGTCCAGACGTAGATGGAGGCGATCTGGCGCTTGCGGTCTCCGAGTTCGGGTTGCTGCGGGCCTGGGACGGGAGGCCGCCGCCCGGCTAGCCCGGACCAGGTGTCCTTGTCGATGCACCAGTTTTCCAGCGCCCGACGCCGGTGTGAGTGTCCGAGGCCGCCCTCGACGGCGCCATCCTCACCGTCCGCGAGGGCGACGACGACGCGGTCCGGTACTGGGAGATCGGCACCGTCGGGCACGGCCCCCGCGCCGCGTCCCTCGCGCACGACGTCGCCGACGCGGTCCGCGAGTGGGACCGCGACTACGGCAACCAGGCACCCGCGCCGGGACTCCGCATGGCCCCCGCCGCGCACCGGGACCTGCTCACCGCCCCGGACCCCCGGTTCATCATCGACAAGCCCGCCAGCCGCCTGGTCACCGACTGGCGGAGGTAAGGAGGTAAGGAGGCACGCGATGGGCACAGCGCCCGCCGCCCGCATCCCGCTCGTCTGCTCCCACCGGGGCCGGGCAGCAACTACCGGGCTGCCCGGCCCTGGCGCCCTACGGGACGGCGGCCTGCTCGCTGGCAAATTCGGCACTGAGCTGGCGGGCGAGTGCGTTCAGGCCCTCGTTGGACCCCTTGACCCCGCCGTTGCGCAGTGCCCGCCGGGACACGGGTTTCCCTGCTGTGGCTAGCCTCAGAGCAATCAAGGATGCCTGGACGCCCCCCTGGTCCGGGGAACTGGAAACGACGCGCCCGGCGGCACCGGGCGGTGTTGCCGAACCCGGCGAGAGCGCGGAGCCACTGGTCCTCGGAGACGGACTGGTCCGGACTGTGATCCTGGTCCCGGACTGCTGGTCCTGGACTTGGTCCGGCTGGTCCCGGTCCGGCCGGTCCTCATCCCGATGCCGGTCCGGATGGCCCGCGGGCTGGTCCTCGACGGACCAACCAAGGGACCGCGCGTCGGCCGGTCCGCCGGACGGGCCGTCCGGATGGTCCGCCGCTGCGGCGTCCTCGCGCAGCATGTGGGCCAGGGCGGTCCCCATGCCCAGGACCAGGACCGGGAGGCAGGACACGAGGGTGGTGATGCCCCAGGGCGCCCGGGTGACGTGGTCTTGGTCCATCAGGTGAAACGCGACCTGCCCGGCCATGCCGAGCGCGAACGAGAAGATCGCCGACCACCGGGCAACCCGCCGGGTCCGGTCGCTGATCGCGTGCCCGCCGGCCAGCCAGGCACGCAGCGCGTAGGCCGCGTAGCACTCGACCCCGACCGGCAACGTGACGGCCGTGTCCAGGTGAAGCGAGGACCAGATGCCCGGCAGCAGGGGGACCACGCCGAAGCCGGTCTTCTGCGCGATCCCGACCCAGCCGGACCACACCTCGGCGGCGGCGGGGACCGCGAGGACCAGCAGCGGCCAGGACCGCATGGTCTTCGCGTGGTCCCGGACCGCCCCGGACCGGCCCGCGGCGGGGACCGTTGCCGGACCGGGACCGCGACTAGTGGGCTCGCGATAGGCGCGCGGGCCGGCCTGCGCCACGGAGACGTCAGCCAGCGCTGTCATACTGACCACCTCCCGGCAGCGCGAGCGGGTGCGGCTCGCCGGCCAGCGCGGCCAGGGCAGTGGCGACCTCGGCGAGTGTGGCGCGCACGTACGTCGACGTGACGCTGACCGATTCGCCCCTGCCGTCGGTGTGGCCGGCGTAGGCGTGGGCGACCGCGAACCCGAAGTTGCGCTCCACCCACGTCAGCGTGGTATGCCGAATCCAGTGCGTGCTGACGTCCTGGGTGCGGACCCAGGGCAGTTCCCTGCCGATGCGGACCCACAGCCCGTCGTACCGGCGCTCGGTGATCTGGTGCCCGTCCCGGTAGCGCAGCAACTGCCCGTCCGGCGGAGCGTGCCGCTCCCCGGCGTGCCTCAGCAGCCCGGCCATCAGGGTCGGGGAGGCCGGCTGCCAGCGGAACGTCTCGCCCTTCTCCCGGAGCAGGATCAGGCACTTCTCGCGGTCCAGGTCCCGGGGACGGATCGCGAGCGCGCCGGCGCGACGGCAGGCGGTCTCCGTGTGGAGCCTCAAAATGAGGGTGTCTAGTTCAGGGTCGTCGCCCGTGGCGGCGACCTGGTTCATCTCCGCTAGCTCCTTGTCGGTCAACGCCCGGCGGGTGGACGGCATCCGGCGGGGCTTGTCGACCTTGCGAGCCGGGTTGTCCTTCTCCTCGATCAGCCCGTCGTCCACGGCGCGGTTATACAGGCAGCGCAGCGCCGAGATCAGGTTCTCGGCTGCGTGCGTCCCGCCCCGGCTGTTGCGGCGCGGCACCGCGTTCGCCTTGACGTACGCCACGAGCTGCTTGACCTCTGACGGCGTCGGCTCGTCCAGGCGCCGCTCGCCCCACTGCTCGACGGTCCGCTTCCAGTAGGGGCGGTACGCCCGCAAGGTGCCGGGGGTGACCGTGGCGGCCACGACCGGGACGTACTCGGCGAAGGTCGGCACGGGCGGCCGGCTCGCGGGCGCGGCGGTCAGGTCGGCCGGGGACAGGCCCATCGACTT
>JAWWPV010000105.1:0-4294 GCA_033854775.1 Trebonia sp. | reverse complement strand
TTCGGCACCAGCAGGAGCATCTCGTAGGTGGACCGGATCACGATGGGCAGCATCAGGCAGGCCAGCGCGAAGGAGCCGGCCAGTCCCGAGTACCCGAAGTGCAGGACCCAGATCGTGAAGATGAACAGGCCCATCACGATCGATGGCACGCCGGTCATCACGTCTGACATGAACGCGATGAGCGCCGCGAGCCATCCCTTGCCGCCGTATTCGCTGATGTAGACCGCGCCGAGCACGCCAAGCGGTATGGCCATGACGGCGGCGAAGCCGGTGATCTCCAGCGTGCCGACGACCGCGGGCCCCATGCCACCAGTGCCGAGCGGCAGTACGTTTGGCGGGATTGGGCTGCCGCTGAGGAACTGCCAGCTGATCGCCTTGACGCCCTTGGAGATCACCGTGTAAAGCACGAAGACCAGCGGGATCATGACGGCGATGAGGGCGGCCCACATCACGAAGGTCGCGATCTGGTTCTTGGCGCGGCGCCAGCCGCCCGCCTCGCGCAGGTCGACGGTCTGCTGCTCGGAGGCTGCCGTCATGAGGTCCCCCTCATTCGCCGCGCCGAGCGCAGCACGAAGCCACGGGCGACTAGGTTGACAACGATCGTGATCACGAACAGGAACAGGCCAAGGCCGATTAGCGCGGAGCGGAACTCGCCCGAGGCCTCGGGGAACAGGTTCGCGATGGCCGCGGGGATGGAGTAGCCCGGGGCGAGCAGGTGCGACGTGACCTGGGCCTGCGAGCCGATGAGGAGGGCGGCCGCGATCGTTTCGCCCATCGCCCGGCCGAGGCCCACCAGGACGGCGCCGACCACGCCGCCCTGGCTGTGCGGCCAGACGGCACCGCGGATCATCTCCCAGCGGGTGGCGCCGAGCGCGTACGCGCCCTCCTTGTCCGTCGTGGGCACGGTCGCGATGACCTCGCGGGACAGGGACGTGATGATCGGCGTGATCATGATGGCCAGGACGATGCCCGCGGTCATGAACGAGGTACCGCTCGTCGGCGAGCCGAACAGGTTGCCGAGCACGGGAATGCCGCTCACACCCGAGGCGATCGACGAGTAGACGGTGTTCTGCAGCCAGGGCACGAACACGATGAGGCCCCACAGGCCCCACACGACCGACGGCACCACGGCAAGCAGGTCGATCACGTACACGATCGGCTGGGACCAGCGGCGCGGTACGACCTCCGTCAGCAGCAGGGCGATCGACAGGCTGACCGGGACCGCGATGATGATCGCGATCACCGAGCTGATGACCGTGCCGTACAGGTAGGCCATCGCGCCGTACTGGTTGGTCGCCTGGTTCCAGACGGTGGAGAAGATGCCGCTCCAGCCCGCGGTGGTGAACCACTGCGTCGCCTGCTGGGCGGTCGAGACGGCGATCAGGATGAGGATGACGAGGACCAGCAGGCCGCTTACGAGGGCGAGCAGCGCGAAGCCCCGGTCGCCTAGCGGTCGCCGGTGCGAAAGCTGACGGGCGGACCCGGCCGGAGTGGCCGGGCCCGCCTTTGTCGCAGCACTCATGATGGCGAGATTACGAGGTGATCTTGCTGAGCTGGGCCACGGCCGCGGAGTCAATGGCCGAGGGCAGCGGGGCCAGGCCAATCGTGGTCAGCACCTGCTGGCCGGGGCCGAGCAGGTAGCCGATGTAGGCCTTGAGCAGCGCCGCGTCGTTGGCGTTGGCCTGCGTCGCGTAGACCAGGTCCCAGCTCTGGTAGGTGATCGGGTAGGAGGTCGCGCCCGGCTCGTCGACCGTGAGGAACGTCAGGTTGGCCGCGGGCGTGACGTGCGTCGCCGCCGCGGTGGCCGCCGCCGGGGTCGGCGCGACGTAGTCGCCGGCCGAGTTCTTGATCGTGGCCATGCTCAGCCCGGAGGCCGTGGCCGTGGAGGCGTCGACGTAGCCGATGGCGCCCGAGGTGGCCTTGACGGCCGACGCCAGGCCGCTACCGCCGCTGGCGGCGTGCGCGGTCTTCGGGAAGGAGACCGTGGAGGCGCTGCCGAGCTTCCAGGCACTGCCCGCGGCCTTCACCAGGTACTCGGAGAAGTTCTGCGTGGTACCCGAGGAGTCGGAGCGGACGGTGGGGGTGATCGTGGTGCTCGGCAGGCTTACACCCGGGTTGAGCGCCTTGATCGCCGGGTCGTTCCAAGTCGTGATGGTGCCCTGGAAGATGCCCGCGAGGACGGTCGCGTCAAGCTTCAGGCCGGTGACGCCCCCCAGGTTGTAGGCGATCGCGATCGGGCCAATCTGGACCGGGAAGTACAGCACCGTCTTGCCCGCGGGAACCTTGGACTTCTCACTGGCCGGGATAGGCGAGTCGGAGCCGGCGAAAAGCACGGTGCCCGAGTACAGGGCGGTACGGCCCGCACCGGAACCGCCGCCGCCGTAGTTGACGGTGATGCCGGACTGTACGGACTTGAACGCCGAAATGGCGGCCTGCTGGAAGTTGGTCTGGAACGTCGAGCCGCTCGCGTTGATCGTGCCACTCACCGCTGCCGCGCTCGAAGAACTGCCCGCGGGGCTCGACGCCGCTGATGACGCGGGAGTCGACGAGCTAGACGACGAGCTTGACGAAGAGCAGGCGGCTAGGGCGAGCGCCGCGATGGCGGCACCCCCGGCCACCGCAGCCTGCTTGCTGCCTCGGAGCTGCATTTAGAGATTCTCCTTGTAATTGAAGCGCATCCGCGCGGGATTACGTTCTGATCGGTCGGCGTAGCCGCAAATGGATGTCAACGTGTTCAGTGATAGGCTGTAGAAGTAGCAACCACTGAACGTGAGATGGATTTGCGGCGTCCCCTGGGTTAACTTCTGGTGACTTGATCTGTCCGTTACCTGGCGGTCCGGTGGCCGGGGCGCTGCTCGGCGGAGTAAGCGCAGGTCACTTCCCGTGACCATCGGCGCAGGTCGCAGGCAGATAACCTGCCCGTCGCGGGCGTGTGACGGCGGTGCCACAGGCGATGATTTACTTACATGACATGCAGCGGATTGCCTTCATTCCTCTTCAATTCAACTGCCGTTTACCTAGACTGCATATCTATAAGGCTTGGCGAGGCGGACATTAGGTGTCGGTTAAGTCGCGTGCTGGCGGGCGTGTGTGGAAGATCCGGGCGGTTGGCCAATCGCCCGCTGAGCTGAGCGATGCGGGTCATCGCGGGCAGTCTGGAGGCATGGACAGGCATGTGGGAAGCAGAGCCGGCCAGGCGCGCAAGCACGGCCGCCATCGACTCGGCGCCCGGTTACCGGCTGGCGAACATCCCACAGGGCGAATGACCGCCGGCTCCGGGGGGAGCGAAGGCCCGGCGGGTTCGCGTGGTCACGGACGGGCGGGCATGGAAGTCGAGACGACGGTGCCGGCGCAGCGAGCGGCCAGCGGCGTCCTCGCCGACCGGATGGCCGCCGCCCTCGTGCACCGGGAGCCAGGCTGGCAGTTGCCGCGGCGCAGCGCCCTCGCGCGCCGGTACAACGTCAGCATGGCGGAGATCGACGCCGCCATCGTGGAGCTCACGCGCAGGTCGCTGATCCGCAGGCTGCCCGACGGGCAGCTCTACCGCGCGAGCGCGGCCGAGTACCTGATCCCGATCGAGGGGATGGGCGGGCTGAGCACCAGGCTCGACCCCATGGGCGGCGAGATCAGCTGCACCGCCAGGCACGTGTCGCTGCGCGCCGCACCGCAGGACGTCGCCTGGTCGCTTGGCGTCGCGGGAGAGAACCAGGTCCGCATCATCCGGTGCGCCTGGGCGGTCGGTGCCGAGCCGGTAGCCATCTCCACCGCCTACGTCCCTGGCGCGCTGGCTGACGTGGCGGCCGATGAGCCGGACCAGTTCGATGCGATCCTGCGCACGCCGCCGGTCGCGCTCTCGGGAACCGGGACGGTGCAGGCCCGGGCGGTCGACCTTGAGCTCGCACCACCACAGCCGTCGGTCGCGCGCAGCCTCCGGCTGCTCCCCGGCCAGTCGGCCATCTCGGTAACCATCAGATTCGACGACCAGGCCTCAGGAAACCCGGCCGGCCTGACCACGGTCACCCTGAAGCCGCAACACTTCCGCCTGGTCATCCAGGTGTTGCTGGCGCTGGTGGCCCTTGACGAGCTGAACCTGGACTCGACCGTGGTCGCCGACCCGGCCGACAGCCAGGTGGAATGCAACTGTGTGGGCGTGAAAGCCGGCCGTCTTTACACGACGCGCCAACTGCTGGACGGCCTGCTGCTGGTGTCGGGTAACGACGCGGCCAACACGCTGGCGCACATGCTGGGCGGCCCGGGCGCCACCGTGGCCAAGATGGACGCCAAGGCGGCATCG
>JAWWPV010000104.1:0-3283 GCA_033854775.1 Trebonia sp. | reverse complement strand
TGGCGTAAAGCATTCGACTTCGTGGACAGCGACGACGAAGCTGTCGTCCGGAGGTTCTTCACCCAGATGATCAACCATCTCAGCCAGCTCATAGACGAGGAGCGCGGCGCGTGACCGCCATGACCGCGCGGCCCACGGGCCAGGGATCGCCAGCGGAACTCGCGGCGATCAGGACCGAGGGCCTTCGCAAGACCTACAAGTCAAGCCGGGGCGACGTCGAGGCGGTGCGCGGCATCGACCTCAACGTCCCGCAGGGTGAGTTCTTCGGCCTGCTCGGCCCCAACGGCGCGGGCAAGTCCACCACGATCGGCATGCTCACCACGCTGGTCGCGCCGACCGGCGGCAGGGCCTGGGTGGCCGGCCACGACGTGGTCAAGGACCCGGTCGCGGTCAAGCGCCGGATCGGCGTCGTCACCCAGAACAACACCCTGGACATGCAGCTCACGGTGCAGGAGAACCTGGAGTTCCGCAGCCGCTTCTTCGGCCTGTCCCTGGGGGCCGCGAGCAAGCGCGCGGTCCAGCTGATCGACGCGTTCGGCCTGGCCGACCGTCGTAAGGCGATGGCCGACCAGCTGTCCGGCGGCCAGGCCCGCCGCCTGATGATCGCCCGCGCCCTGGTCCACCAACCCGACGTGCTCTTCCTCGACGAGCCGACGGCCGGCCTCGACCCGCAGACGAGGGTCAACCTCTGGGACATCCTCCAGGTGCTGCACGACCAGGGCCAGACGATCCTGCTCACCACGCACTACATGGAGGAGGCCGAGGCGCTCTGCGACCGGGTCGCGGTCGTCGACCACGGCAAGATCCTCGCCGAAGGCTCCGTCGATGAGCTCCTCGCGGACTCCGGCGCGCAGACCATCGTCACCGTCCGCTATAAGGAGCCGGTACCTGACGGGCTCGCCGAGCGGGCCGGCCTGGCCGAGCGCCCGGGCGTCACCAAGGTGGAGGCCGACGGAGACCAGCTCCGCGTCTTCAGCGCCGACCCCGAGGGCCTGCTCGGTGACCTGGTGAGCATCGGCGCGGCCAACGGCCTGCACGTCCGCGACGCGTCGGAGGCCAAGCCAAGCCTGGAGACCGCCTTCCTCGCCCTGACCGGCCGCGAGTACCGGGAGTAGAGACCAATGGCCACCACCACTCAGCCCGCCAGCATCGGCGCGACCTCCGGCGGGGGCGACGCGCCGGTCGCGGCGTCGATCGCCGCGCTCATCACCGACGCGCCGGTGCCGCACCCGACCCTGTGGAAGACGTTCGCCGCGATGATGGCGCGCGAGTTCCGCGTCCTCGGCCGGAACGCGCCGTCCACCTTCATCCGCGCGGTCATGCAGCCGCTGCTGTTCGCGTTCGTCTTCGCCTACGTGCTGCCCAAGATCGGCAGCGGCTTCTCCACTGGCGCCGGGGCAGGAGCCGGCGGCGGCGTCACCTTCTCCACGATCCTCGTGCCGGGCCTGATGGGCTCCATGTTCCTCATGCAGGGCATGTTCGGTACCACGATGCCCCTGGTCATGGAGTTCTCCTGGCAGCGCACCATCGAGGACCGCGCCCTGGCGCCGGTCCCGATCCGCGTCCTGGCCATCCAGAAGATCACCGCCGGCGCGATCCAGGCGTTCATCGGCGCGGCGATCGTCTTTCCCGTCGTGTACTGGGTGCACGCCCCCGGCCAGGGCCCGCACATCCACGTGACGAACTGGTTCCTGCTGGCCGTGGTCATGGTCGCCGCCTCGGCGCTCACCGCGTCGCTCGGCCTGTGGCTCGGTACGGTGGTCGACCCGCGCAAGATGCAGATGGTCTTCGCCGTCATCCTGCTGCCGCTCACCATGCTCGGCTGCGTCTACTACCCGTGGTCCGCCCTGCACGTGATCCGCTGGCTGCAGATCGTCGTCCTGATCAACCCGATGGTCTACATGACCGAGGGCCTGCGCGCGGCGCTGACGCCGAGCCTGGGCCACATGCCCCTGTGGGCGATCCTGGTCGCTCTCATCGGCGGCACCGTGGTCTTCGGCTCCCTGGCCATCCGCACCTTCACCAACCGCGTCGTCAACTAACCCGGCTAGCCGCGGAACACCCCATCGCCCGGACATCCCGGCAGGCGGGCCAGGTCCTTCTAATCAGCTTCAGTGGCCTTTAGAGGGTCCTGATCCTTCTGGTCGGCGTCATGCATTCGCCTAGACGTTTGCATATCATGAGAAATATATTGCGTGATATGCAAAGGACGGGTCCGCCGCCGCTGCTGCCGTTGCTGCGCTCGCGACTGCAAGCCGACCTGCTCACCCTGGTGCTGCTTGCGCCGGGGCGGGAATGGACGCTGTCGGAGCTCGCCGCACGGGTGGGCACTTCGGTTTCATCCGCGCAGCGTGAGGTGGTGCGAGCGGAACAGACCGGGGTGATCGCCTCGCGCCGGGTTGGCAGGACCCGCCTGGTCGCGGCGGCGAATTCGCCCTTGACCGGCCCGCTGACGGAGCTGCTGCTGCGCTCGTTCGGCCCCCGGCAGGTACTGGCCGAGGAACTGGCAGCCGTGGACGAGATCGAGGCCGCCTACCTGTTCGGTTCCTGGGCGGCGCGGTATGCGGGTCAGGAGGGACGCCCCCCGGCGGACCTGGACGTCCTGGTCATCGGAAAGCCGGATCGTGATGCCCTGGACGACGCCGCGCAGCGGGCTGGGGAGCGAGTGGCGCGCGAGGTCAACGTCACGATCCGGTCGCCGCAGTGGTGGCGGGAGGGAACCGACGGCTTTCACGCCGAGATCACCCGGCGCCCGATTGTCCCCGTCCTCGCCGCGGATGGCTGACGCCGGCCGTCACCTGGCCACGGCGGCGACGGCGGAGTCAGGTGGCGACCTGGCGGGCGCGTACCAGCTTGCCTACGACGCGCTCCGCAAGAGCGCCTCGAGCCTTCTGGCAGCCCAGGGCCTGCGGCCGACGAGTCGCGGCGGGCAGCACGCCGGATCGCGCACGGCGGCGCGCCGGGACCGCTTATCTGGTCTTGGCCGGTGGGGTCACCGGCGGGGCGACTAACTGAACTGAGGATGCGTGCTCAGCGCGCCGCGGGGAAGATGGTGACCAGGGCGGGCAGAGAGGAAAGGAGCGTCCATGCAAGGCAGGCCGACAGCCGCGGCCGCGGGCAAGATAGACGTCGGCGGCGACCTGACAGTGAACAGGCTGGGATTCGGCGCGATGCGGATCACTGGCGACGGCGTGTGGGGTGCTCCGCCTGACCGGGACCGGGCCAAGGCGGCGCTGCGCCGGGCCGTGCAGTTCGACGTCACGTTCATCGACACGGCCGACTC